>CBFGJU010000026.1:2939-5146 GCA_965649155.1 Caldifarciminota bacterium
GATGTTGGTTATCAGGTCTCCTATGGCGAGCGCGGGACCGAGGGTTCCCCTGGGTATGAAGCACGGAAAACCGGTCAGGACAGTTCCGTTCGCTCTCAGAACCCATACCTCGGAGTTCGCTGGTTTCTGGAATCCGACAATTATTTCCAGGTCTCCGTCCTGGTCAACATCCGCGACCGATGGCGATGTGAAGTCGCCGCCACCAATAGGATGCCTGAATAAAACTCCTGATGGTTCAAGGAATCCGGTTCCGTTATACCTGAACGCGTATACGATATCGCCTTTGCTACAGAGTATTTCCAGTTTTCCGTCGTTGTCCAGGTCGGCCATGCATGGCGCCATGGTCATGTCCTGGCTCCAGCCAACCCGCTTCGGCCAACCTGGCATTGTCGTGCCGTTGCTTCTCAGGACAAACAGATAATCGTTCCCCCACATCCTGGCCGCTATCTCCAGTTTCCCGTCTCCGTCTATGTCCCCGCAGGCGAGGTCATTGCCTAGGCCCCCGATAGTGTCCAGGACCACTGGCCAGCCGCTCACGGGAGTGCCGTCATAGTGGAACGCGTATAGGGTTGCGTTTCCTCCCGCGACGACCATCTCCATTTTCGGGTAAGCCGGATCCAGATCGCACATCACCGGCGAGGCCTGATATGCCCCCGGAATCATCATGGGCCAAGGCGACTCCCTTTTCAGGTATGTCGCTAACATTATCGGCTCAGAGAGTTGTCCGGGGTTGTAGAAGGAGTCTATGACGCAGACCCTGTAGTAGTATAGCCTGTATTGTTGAACCGTGTAGTCGGTGAACGATGACACCAGGGGCGGTTCGTAGCTAACCAGCTTGTATGGTCCCAGGATGTCGTCTGCCCGATAGACCAGGTAGCCGTATGGGGTTCCCCCGTAAGGCGGTTCCCAGAACAGGGCTACCGAGGCGTTGTCCGGCGTTCCCCACAGTCTTCCAGTTTTTGGCAGGTTCCTGTGGATGATGTAATGCAGGGTGTCCAGAGGCCCATATGGGTCGGAAACTATGACCGAGAGCTCGGCTCCCTCAAGCGCGCTCATGCTGGATAGCCTGAAGCTGAAGCCGTCGGAGCTGTTCCACGGCTCAAGGTATGACCTCTTCCCTATATTGCTGGCAGAGGCAGTCCCGTCTATTATGGTTATTCCCGGGGACGAGCTCGTCAAGGTAAGGGTTATGTTCTTCGCGTCTGCCCAGCCCTTGTTCGCTATGCCCGGTTTGAACCTTGCCAGGAGCGAGAGGCTGTCAACATCCAGCTGACGCACCCACTTCCTGAGAACCGGAGCGTAGACATCAAAACCCGCGGTGTCAATCCCGACAGTGTCCGGCCCCTTCAAGAACACCAGGTTCACCACTACATGACCCTGGCTGTCCGGCATGGGAGAGGCAACCCTCATAGTGAACCCGACTGTCCTCAGGGTTGAGTTTGGCGCGAGCGACGGCAGTGTCATCTGGGAGTCCAGGACCGTCACCAGGGGAGACGCGGTTGACAGTTTCGCCACCACCCCCGTTGCGGTTGCCGAACCGCCGTTCTTGACGACATATGACAGGTTAAGCGTCTCTCCTGCCTCAGCGTAGCCATCCCTGTCAAAGTCCCTCGCTGATGCCGAGGTCACGGTGAGCCAGGGGCCAGACGCGCCGACATTCAGTGTGTCAATAAACGGAACATATCCAACCTTGTGGACTCCGAGCAATAGCGGCCCGGATGACGGCAGGATGACATCAAATTGAGCATCCCCTGATGAGTTTGTCTGCCTTATCTCGTATATCTCTCCCTGCTTGTATATGACCACATTCGCGTCCTGGATGTTGTCGCCAAAGGGGTCCTTTACATTCACTGTGAAGGACTGGCGCCCGACCGTGAGGCTTCCGGGCCCTGCGACCGTCAGGTTCGGGATGAAGCAGATCCAGGGGAAAAGCCCTGGATCTCCCAGGGTAGTGTAAGACAGATACAGGTAGCGCGTCAGGGAGATGCAATGCGCGCCAGGGGCCTTCGGGATCCTTGATATGGCGTCGTTGCCGCCTATGCCTATTCCGGGACTGGTGAACAGGCTCCTGTAGAAGGTTGAATCAAAGTCCTGGCAGGATACATAGCCGTTCCTGGAAACAGATTTTGAGGTTATGAATCCACCGCGCGGCGCGGTAGCGAAGTGGGTCATCAGCGCGCCCTTGTCAAACGCGCCGACCAGGCAGC
>CBFGJU010000027.1:0-5126 GCA_965649155.1 Caldifarciminota bacterium
ATCGTCTGGTCAAAGAGCTCCTTTCTTGAACCCTCCCGGCCCCGACCATGATAATATTCCCCCTAAGGAGAGAAAATCATGAAGTTCATAGCCGCGGTTCCCAACTTTTCAGAAGGCAGAAGGCTTGACATAGTTGACGAGATAGCCAACGCGATGGCGAAGACCCCAGGGGTCAAGCTCCTGGACAAGGAATCAGACCCTTCTCACAACCGCTCCGTGATAACCATAGGCGGAGACCCGGATTCCGTACTTGAGGCCTGCATTGTCGGGGTGAAGAAGGCCACCGAGCTCATTGACCTTACCAAGCACCAGGGCGAGCACCCCCGTATAGGCGCTTGCGATGTTCTGCCGTTCGTGCCCTTTGGCACCAGCACGATGGATGACGCGAAGGCCCTCGCGGAGAAGGCGGGAAAGATAATAGCCGAGGAGCTCGGAATCCCCGTCTACTTCTACGAGGAGTCCGCCAGGAGGCCGGAGAGGGCCGATCTCGCATACATCCGCAACAGGCAGTTTGAGGCCGTGAGGGACAGGATAGCTGAGGATCCGGATCTGGAGCCGGACCTCGGACCAAAGGCCCTCCACCCAACCGCCGGCGCGGTGATGGTCGGCGCGAGAAGGCCCCTGATTGCTTTCAATGTTAACCTCGGTACAACGAATGTTGAGATAGCGAAAGAGATAGCGAAACACCTCAGGAACAAGACCGGCGGCCTGTCTTTTGTCAAGGCCCTGGGCTTTGATCTGAAGGACAGGGGAATGGTCCAGGTCTCCATGAACATGACGGACTACACCCAGACCTCGCTGTTCATGGCATACGAGAATGTGAAGATGTGGGCCGAGCGCTTCTCGGTTCCGGTCGTGAGTTCCGAGATAGTCGGACTCACACCGGCAAAGGCTCTCTACGATGCGGCCGAGTTCTACATGAAGCTGGAGAACTTCTCGGACGACCTGATCCTTGAGAAGAAGCTTTCTGAAGGAGAAACCCTTGAGGGCTACATATCATCCCTCGCGGCCGCGACTCCCGCGCCAGGAGGCGGCGCCGCGGCGGGTTTCTCCGCGGCGCAGGGTTTTGCCCTCGTCGCAATGGTTTCCGGAATAACCGCCAAGAGCAAGAAATACGAGGAACACCACGAGCTCATGCGCGAGGTCAGGACAAAGGCAAGAGACGGCATGGCAGAGGCCCTGAGGCTAATGAAGGAGGACGAGGAAGCCTTCGCGAACCTGATGGCCTGTTACAAGATACCAAAGGAAGAGCCGGGCAGGGCGGAGAAAATACAGGAGGCCGTGAAGCGCGCGACAGAGGTTCCTCTGGAGGCAATGCGTCTCCTGTTCTCCGGCCTTGAGCTTGCAGATGCCATAAACAAATACGGAACACAACAGGCTGTCTCTGACGCGGCCGCCGCGGCCCTGCAGTTGAGGGCCGCCTTCTTCGGCGCGAAGCTGAATGTGCTCATAAACGCTCCCTCCATAAAGGACGAGGGGTTCAGGGCAAAGGTCCTGGCCGAGGTTGAGGAGATGGAGAAGGCCTTCGTGGCCAAGGCCGAGGAGATATACGCGGAGGTTGAGGCGAAGCTGAAAAAGTAGCGAAGGTTAATCCTGGTTCTTTACATGCAATCGTTGCGAACTCGTTTTGAGTGTTCTTTACCCGTTTTAATTTGGCTTCGGCGCCCTGAAGAACCCTGCCTGGGTATCAGGCGCGTCCCGGAGGGCCTCCGAGCGTGGGATGGGCTTTCCGGGCTCATCCGCGCGGAGAGGGGTCTCGCCCTCAATCGGCGAAACCATCGGCTCCACCCCGGATAGATCAAGCTCATCAAAGGACTCCAGGAAACCCAGGATCTTCTTCATGTGATCTATGAGTTCAGGAGTGGGCCTCAGCTTGATGAGCTGAATTGCCCACCTGGCCTTGCTCTCCGCATCCCTCAATCCAGAAACTCCTCAATTATCTTCACGAAATCCGCCTTTGTCCGAGCTCCGACGACCTTGTCCACCAGATTGCCTTCCTTGTAGAAGAGCACGGTCGGAAGGGAGAACACGCCCATCCGAGCGAGGAACTCCGGGTTCTCGTCCGCGTTAACGCGAAATACCTTCACTCCCCTGTCAGCGAATTCCTCAGCTATGGAGGCAAGGTGTGGTTCTATGGCTTTGCAAGGCCTGCACCAGGTTGCCCAGAAGTCAACCAGTGCGAGTTTCACGCCGGCCAGCTTCTCTTGGAAGCCTTCGCTTTTAATATCTTCCATCATGACAGGTTCTCCTTTTCGTAATATCCGGGTTTGACAGAAACCCCATCACCGACCTGCGAATCCACGAGAACAGCGCCGGACATTATGGTCGCGCCCCGGCCTATGGTGGTTTTGCCAACCAGGGAAACCCAGGGATATATCACTGCATCGCGGCCTATCCGGACATCCGGCTCTATGTATGAGCCGTCCGGATTGATGAAGGTCACCCCTTCTTCCATCCAATATCTGACCAGACGCTTGACCATCTCGCGGCAGGCAAGAGCGAGATCCGCGCGGGTGTTGACACCAAGTATTTCCGCGGGATCAGTTGTCTCATATATAAAAACCCCTCCCTCGTTCTCCTGTATGAGCTCAAGGACGCCTGGAAGGTAATACTCGCGCTTGGGATTCTCCGCTCCCACACGACCGAGCCACCTGAAAAGACTGGCCAGGTCAAAAACATATATCCCTGAGCACACCTCGTTAACGGCCTTCTCCTCTTCGGTCGCATCGTGGTGCTCTATGACACGACTGAAACTGCCGTCAGGCTTCCTGAATACCCTGCCGTAGCCGGTTGGATCAGAAAGCCGAGCGGTAAGGACAACCGCCCTGGCCCCGCGATCCCGGTGAAAGTTCAGCATGGCCTTGAGTGTTTCGGGCCTGATCAAAGGGCCGTCTCCAGGAAGAACGAGGAGGAAGCCATCATGGGGCAGGTGAGGCTGGAGGCAGGATACGGCGTGGCCCGTTCCGAGGGGCCTTTCCTGGTGGACGAAAACAAATCCTCTATCAGAAAAGGCGTCCTCAACATCACGCATGTGAGGCCCTCCGGTGACCAGGAAGACCTTCTCCGCGCCTATGGACAGAGAGGCCGATACAGGATAATGGAGAACAGGTTTCCCGCACAAAGAGTGCAAAAGCTTGGATCTTTCGGATTTTATCCGGGTGGATTCCCCAGCGGCGAGGACGGCCACGAAAATCCGTTCACCCATGCAGGGGCCTCCCACAACAGCAAAACCTCAACTGGCAACTGAGCCTATGCACGGTTGCCCTCTCCCAGAAAGACCACCTTTGGCTCGCCGGGAAGGCTCTCTGCCCAGACGAAGCTCATTATTATGAGCCTGTCGCCAACCTCGCCGAGTCTGGCGGCTCCGCCCTGCAGGATTATCTCACGCGAGCCGCGCTTGCCCGGGTTTATGTAGGTCTCAAACCTCTGCGCGTTGTTCATGTTTATGGCAAGGACTATCTCGTATGGTTCAAATCCAACGAGCTCCATGAGGTCCGGGTCAATCTGAATGCTTCCGGAATAATGGAGCTCCCTCCCGGTGACGGTCGCGTTGTGGAGCTTTGCCCGAAGATACCTTTTCATAGTGCCTTTGCTACAGGATAGCTTTTCATGCCTGCCAGCATCTCCTCAGGGGACATGAGCTCGCCGTTATACTTGTGTATTCCATAAACAGGGCTACTCTTAATGACCTCGCGGACCGGGTGAATGAGCTGGCCGTTGTTCATCTCCGGGACGACAACAGCGGAGACCTTGCCATCAAAGGCCGAAAGGGCCTTCTCCGGGAAGGGCCAGAGTATTCTCGGGCGAAATAGCGCTGTCCTTATCCCTTTCTTTTCCAGCTGGTTCATCACCTCCATGGATGTCCTGGCAACGGAGCCTATCGCCACGAAGAGGATGTCGGGGTCATCATGGCCCTCTATCCTGTAGTCGGTCAGCCTGTCCATGTTGTCGTCTATCTTCCTGAAGAAACGATTGAGGAGCCAGGTAACCTTGTCCGGATCGTTGGTGGGGAATCCGTTCTTGTCGTGCGCCAGGCCGGTGATGTGGAACCTGTAGCCCTTTCCGTAGTCGGCCCTGGGAACACCGTATTCGGTCCCATCCTCGTAATGTATGTAATCTTCGGGCGACACGGTCAGCGGGCCGGGATCATATATCTCAACCTTCTCCGGGAATTCAACGCCCTCAACCATGTGGCCCACGACCTCGTCCGAAAGCAGAACCACCGGTAGCCTCAGTTCCTCGGATATGTTGACCGCCTTAACGGTGAGCTCAAAGCACTCGTAGACGCTCCAGGGCGCGAGGGCGACGATGGAATAATCTCCGTGGGAACCCCACCTGGCCTGCATTATGTCCTGCTGAGATGTTTTGGTGGGGAGGCCGGTTGAGGGGCCGCCCCTCATGACATTCACGATGAGAACCGGCACCTCGGTCATGGCCGCGAAACCTATGTGCTCAACCATCAAGGAGAAGCCGGGGCCGGATGTCGCGGTCATTGACTTGAGGCCCGCGAGCCTGGCACCTATGCAAGCGCCCATTGAGGCTATCTCGTCCTCCATCTGGATAAAGACTCCACCGACCATAGGGAGCACTCTTGACATCTCTTCAGCGACCTCGGATGAGGGAGTTATGGGATAACCTCCGTAGAAGCGAACGCCAACCGCTATGGCGCCTTCAACACAAGCGTGATTTCCTTCCAAAAGCTTCATGTCAAACTCCTATCTCAGGGACTATGCCCATATCCTGGAATGCCTCCAGAGCGTCCTCCAGCCTGTAGACCTTGACCATGAGGGAAAGGATTCCCCTTGAGTAGCTGATCATGTCTATGTTGACGCCGTTCTGAGCGAGGATGTCAAATATCTCGGCGATCACTCCAGAGCCAGCAGTTGAGGGATCCAGGCGAAAACCCAGGAGTGCGACATCCTCGTGTATTGAGTAGAACTCGCAGGCCGCGCCCGCCAGGACCTCCTCGCAAACATCTCCGGCAAGCTCCTTCTGGCTCCTCAGCACAGCGAAGCCTATGTCCCCGCGGCCCTTCGTTGATGTGTCATAGGATATACCGAGTATCTCAACTCCTCTCTCGGTGAGCGCGGAGCAGAGCTCCCCAGCTACCCCTGGCTTGTCTCTTA
>CBFGJU010000028.1:0-5063 GCA_965649155.1 Caldifarciminota bacterium
TTGTGGGGCCTTACGGTCGTCATTCTTTTCCTGGTTGGAACGGGTGCTGGTCTGGGTAGATTGGTTTCTGGCTTAGGGGCAACCGTCCTGGCTCTGTATCCGCCGCATGTGGAGCTCGCGGGCCTCCTCCTTTCCGAAAACATCTTTACCCCACTGGTCTTTCTGGCAACATTGTTCCTGGTTCTGTCCCTCGGCAAAAATCCTTGGTGGGCCGTGGCCTCTGGGGCGTGTGCTGGCCTTGCGGGGCTGGTCAGACCCACGGGAGCTGGGCTTGCAGTAGTCATCGCGCTCTTGGTAATCATTCTTCTAAGAACCAGGGGCCTCGGACCCAGCATAGCGCTGGTTATATCTGCACTGCTGGTGCTCTTGCCCTGGGGAGTAAGGAATCAACGAGCCTTTGGCAAGCCGATATTCACGAGCACCGCTGGCGGAAGGGCCCTTTATCTTACAGCGACAGGCATCCCCGAACACGAGGATTGGGATTCTGTTCCGGCCTACCTGACCAGGAAAGGAATAGACCCAACACTCCTTCACCAATCCCTGAACGAGGTTGACATGGACAGGATTTACATGGACATGGCAAAGGAAGCCTTTCTCAGAAATCCAGCGAAGGCAATTTCTGTTATGGCTTTGAATCCACTGCGTTTCGCGTTCAACATGCCCTACCCGGGCAAAACACCCTCAGGAAAAACCATAGCACATGCCATATTCACGGGCCTGGTGATGGCCCTATCGCTCTGGACCCTCGCTAAGAAGAAAAATCCAATGCTCTGGGCCATTGCCACTGTGTTCCTCTATTTCATGCTCGTTCACACAGTTATGTCTCCTGCTCTGGTGAGATATTCACTGCCAGCCATGCCCCTGCTTTACCCCCTCGCGCTATCAGCACTGATCCGTCCCAGGGTATAATCTGTAAATATCCTAATCCTCACCCAGCGCGCCCCTGAGGAAACCCCCGTGTTCGGCCAGGATACGCCTGGCTTCAAGCCTTTCAACACCCTTCTTGTGCATGACTATAGCTACCTTCGCACTGCCGCCGGCCTTAACCAGGAGCTCCGTGGCCTCTTTGTAGTCAAGGCCGGTCATGAGCATGATTATTTTCTTTGCCCTCTGAACCAGCTTCTCGGTCGCGGCGCAGACATCCACCATTATGTTGCCATAGGTCTTTCCGAGCCTGACCATGGCCGCGGTTGACATCATGTGCACGATCATGAGTTGCGCCTGCATGCTCTTCATCCTGGTTGACCCGGCTATTACCTCTGGCCCCACATCAGCCATTATGACCGTGTCTATGAAGGACTCGTCGTAGTCCCTTTCCGGGTTGGTGGTGATGAGGGCTGTCTTGCATCCCTTGCCTTTTGCGAACTTCAGTGCCGCGCGCACATAGGGGGCCCTACCCGAGGCAGAAAGCCCTATGACCATGTCGTTCGGGGTCAGATTCAGGGCCTTCATGTCCCACTCAGCCCAGACCTCGTTGTCCTCCGCGCCGGGCGAGCTCCTGACCGCGGAGCCGGGCCCGCCGGCTATCACCCCGATGAAACGCCAGTATGGAACCGAGAAGGTTGAGGTCATCTCGGTTGAGTCAGCGACCGCAACCCTGCCGGACGCGCCCGCGCCGACATGGACTATCCTTCCCCCTGCTCTCAGTGAGGCCATCATATCCTCCGTGGCCCTTGTTATCTCCGGGAGGGCGGCTTTGACTGCTGGCGCGACAAGGTGATCCTCCGCGTTTATGAGCTCAAGGACTCCGGCTGTGGAAAGCTTGTCCAGGTCTTTGGTCCGAGGATTGTGCATCTCCGTCCGGAGGGTTTTTACCTCCTCAAAAACCTCCTCCTCTTCCCTCTGCTTGTATCTCAGACAAACATAATCTTCAATGCGTTCCTCGTGTTTCATGGCGAAATTATAATGCATGGAAGGGGCCCTGGGCATACTCCATTGGCGAACAAAGAATCACGGCCTGGCCCCTACCTGGTTTCCGTTCCTGACTGACAGCCGGAAACCGAACCCGCCGCGCCGAGACCCGGCCTATCCGATTGCGGAGGGTTTGTTCCTTGTCGCAATAACCCACTATAATCTATCCATGCGACCAGATGAGACTAGGACACTTTTCCCGATAACCAGCCAGAAAGTCTACTTGAAGTGCGCGGCCGGCGCGCCCCTGAACACCAGGGCCGCCGAAGCCATGAAGGAGGTAATGGCCCAATACATGAACAAGGGCCCCTTCCCCCACGAGGAATGGCAGGCCATCCAGGACAAAGCGAAATCCAGGCTTTCGGAACTCCTTGGCGTGGAAACCAGAGAGTTGGCCTTCACTCCGAATACGACCAGGGGAATCCACATAGCCATGCTGGGTATACCCTGGCAGGAAGGGGACAATGTCATAGTCCAGCGCAAGGCCTTTCCAGCAATACTTTATCCCTGGGAGTTCTGCCCCGTTCCGGGCGTGGAGGTCAGGTGGGCAGAGGGGGATCTCAGGGGCTTGCCGGAAACCATAAAGGGCCTGGTGGACAATAGAACAAGGGCAATTTTCGTGGACTGGGTTCACTTCTCAACAGGGGAGGTTCTTGACCTGGCCGCAGTATCGCAAATAGCGCGCGAGCGCAACATATTTCTTGTTGTTGATGGGACACAGGGCCTCGGGCCTCTGTTTCCTGACCTTCGGTCTCTGGGGGTTGATTTCTGGGCCAACTCTTGCGCGAAGTGGCTCCTGGGCATTGAGGGATCGGCATTCCTCTACATCAACGAGGAAACCCTCGGCAGGCTCAGGCCGAATCTCATAGGATGGTTCTCCGGAGCGACCGGAGGCGCGAGCAGGCTTTTCCCTATGGCTCCGCCCTCTTCGGGCGCGTCAAGGTTTGAGGATGGCGCGAGAAGCCTCATATCAATAGCCGCTCTTTCCGCGAGCCTGGGCATATTCCTCCAGATGGACAGAAACGAGATAACCGCGCACATCCGGGAGCTCACGGGCCTGGTTCACGAGAAGGCAAAAATGGCCGGCTACGAGGTCATAAGCCCCGCGGAGCCGGAGGCCGGCATAGTCTCCTTCAGGCCAGGGGACGACCCGGATGAATATTTCAAGCGCCTCAAGGCAAACGGGGTGATAGTGGCGTTCAGGGAAGGACTCATAAGGGTCTCGCCCCACATATTCAACAACCGCGAGGACATAGAGAGGGTTTTTCTGTAAGAGTCGTCCACAAAAACCCTTACCTAGTGGGCCGGGTAGCCCAGGGTTCCAAAAAAGGATTCTCTTCCTTGAATCGCGATCTTCCCACCAATTAAAATTCTCACGATGCTTTACGAGGATGTCATGGATAAACTGAGGTCTATGGCCAACCCAAAAGCGGTTGAAGGGATGGCCCGGTATGGAATAAACCCGGAGGGAACCCTGGGGATAAGCGTAAAGGAGCTAAGGAAACTGGCAAAAGGGATAGGCAAGGATCACGAATTGGCGTTGAGATTATGGGCATCCGGCATCCACGAGGCCAGGATCCTGGCGAGTATGGTTGATGACCCGAAAAGGGTCACCGAGGAGCAAGCCGAGGCCTGGGTGAAAGACCTTGATTCCTGGGATACATGCGATCAGGTCTGCATGAACCTTTTTGAGAAATTGCCAGGGGCATATGAAAAGGCCGTGGAATGGGCCGGGAGACACGAAGAATTCGTGAGAAGGGCTGGCTTCGCGCTTATGGCATGCCTCGCGTGGCACGACAAGACCGCGCCTGACGAGAGGTTCCTGGATTTACTGCCAGTGATAAAAGCCGGGGCAACCGATGAGAGAAACATGGTGAAAAAGGCGGTCAGCTGGGCTTTGCGTAACATTGGCAAGAGAAATCCAGCCCTCAGGGAGGCCGCGATGGCCCTGGCAGAGGAGATGTCAAGGAGGGAATCAAAATCAGCAAGGTGGGTGGGAAAGGACGCTATGAGGGATCTGAGCAAGAAGGGGAAAGGGTAGCCCCCCACGCCCCGTGGGGGGAGTGGTGTGAGAGGTCCCCTTTTTCGTGGCGAGGCGCCCCGAACCACCCGGTTTGAATTTCTCGTGGCAAGAAGGGGAAGGGGTAGCCCCCCACGCCCCGTGGGGGGAGTGGGGTGAGAGGCCCCTTTTTCGTGGCGAGGCGCCCCGAACCACCCGGCTTGAATTTCTCGTGGCAAGAAGGGGAAAGGGTAGCCGCGTATACCAGATTTATTCGGGTAGCCCCCCACGCCCCGTGGGGGGAGTGGTGTGAGAGGTCCCCAGATTTATTCGGGTAGCCCCCCACGCCCCGTGGGGGGAGTGGTGTGAGAGGGCCCCTTTTTCGTGGCGAGGCGCCCCGAACCACCCGGTTTGAATTTCTCGTGGTTGAAACAGACCGTCCATCCCATCATAATATTCGGGTGAACATAGGGTTCCAGGAAATAATCCTCATACTCCTGGTCGCGCTCATATTCATGGGACCCAAGGGGATGAAGAGCCTGGCAAGGGTCCTGGGCAATGTGGTTCGGGAGTTCCAGAAGGCCAGAGACAGGGTCATGGACGAGCTGGAAGGGGAGGATGCCGAGCCAAAGGACAAAAGCTGAATATGACAAGCTTTCTTATAGTATTGACTGCTTCATCCGTGGACATAGGCGGGGATTTCTCTTTCAACCTTAGCTACGCTTACCCATCCGTTAACCTCTATCTGTTTCACGCCGGATTTGAGAATCCCGCTCTTGCAAGGGGCCTCATCGGCTTCAACAACAACCCCGCGGCCCTCGCCTACCTGAGAGGAGGCGAATGGGGCGAGGCCATGGGAGTCCTCGCCATATCAGCCTACTCCGGGATAAGCGACACCGCTTTCCTGCCAGTGGACTCGGCCGGGCTGGACTCCCTGGGTATAACCTTTTCCGGGGACACCCTGAAGTTCCCGTATTCTTTCTCCGGCGGCGAGAAGTGGGGGGTGGATTACCTTGCATACGGTAGCCGTATAGGCAAGAAGGGCGATTGGGTCGTCGGGTTCGGGTTCACCAGGGGCGATTTCCTTGGCCTGGAAATAGAAGGAGGGCTTCAGGGCTCCGCGCTGGATTCCATCAGCTTCCGGGACACCATA
>CBFGJU010000029.1:0-5062 GCA_965649155.1 Caldifarciminota bacterium
CTCGGCGAGCGCTGGCCTGGTTATCCTGAGCTCCATGGTCTTCGGGTCGTGGCAATCAGCGCAGGCAACAGGGTGTTTTGCCCTCACGAGGACATCCTCAAATTTCGCCCTGTAGAAGCCGGCTATCCCCATCTCCGCCATGAGTCCGGGGACATCCGCGCTCTTGCATGTCAAGCAGGCGCCCGGCTGAGGCTTGCCCCCGCGCGCTGGGTCCCTGCGGGCTGTCCTTTCCACATCAACGATGGTCCACAGGTGGCCGCGATCCTCGTTGTATTCAACGGAGAACGGGTAGCCTGCCCAGAGGAATCGGAGCAGGGTGTCCCTATCCAGCCAGGAGAACGGGGAAGGTCCGCCGTATTTCGTCGGCCCCTCGGTGTCCCTGGTCATCAGGAACCTATCGTATTCCCTTGGAAAGACCTTTCCCCAGACCGCGGGGTCGGTCTCGTTCTCAGGAATGTTCAGGCTCACGACCGGTGCGAGCCTCGTCTCGCCCTTGCGCTCAAGCACGAGGGCAATTGCCATGCCCAGGACAAAGACTCCAACCAGACAAACGAAAAAGATCACCCACTTCAGCCAGTTCTTATTCATGATGCTCTCCTTTTACAACCAAGACGGAACCCGTGCCCAGGGGGCCGGGGTGAACCGCGTCGCGGTGGCAGTCTCCACACCGCCGGTCCGTGCCCATTGCCTCAAGATAACCAACCGCGTTCTCGTGGCAGTGCTCGCAGTTGGCCTCTATGCCCTGTTTTGACCTCTCCTTGATCCGGATCACGGGAGGCTCCTGGCGGGTGTAATAAACATAAGCGTCCCACGCGCCATCGCGAGCCTTGTGCGCCCAGTATTTGACTGGGTTATCGTGGGGGAGGTGGCAATCCGTGCACTTGAGGTCCCTGTGGACACTGCGCTCCCAGGACTCGTATTCCGGCTCCATCGTGTGGCAGGACGCGCACATCTCCGGGGAGTCGGTAAGATATTGTGGAAAATTGGAAACCAAGAGAAACACAAGCAGGGCACCCGAAAGGGCCCCGGCGACTCCATACAGGACATAAGGGTTCTTGCCCAAAGCTCTTATATTATAATACCTATTGGAATGGTGGGGCAAGTCCAGAAAAACACAAGCGCCGAGCAGTCAGGGATATGGGACTAAAAAAGCGATCCCATCTCTCCTCTCTTTATACGCAGGCTTATCTTCCCGTATTCGCCATCGTGGCCTGGGATGATATCAACATCTCCCCGCCTCGCGGCCATGACCCCGCGAGCAACATCCAGGTCTGATGACCTTGCTATCTCGTCCTCAGAGGCATTCAGGAGGACATTCATCTCGGAGCCGAGGCCCGCGACCAGCTTGGCGTATACCCTTTCAACCGCCTTTGACGCGGGGCCAGTCCCCATGACATCGCCTATTATCTCCCGGAGGGGAATCAGGGACCGGTAATCAATCGCGGACGGAGGCCGCTCGCCTTCTGGCCTGTCAGCCAATTGCTCAACCCGCGAGAGAACCCCGACTGTCAAGGGTTTCCCGCACACGGGGCATTTTCCGGCGTGTTCCCTGGTCTGCTTTGGGTGAAAAATGACCTTGCAGGCCCTGTGGCCGTCGTAGTGATACTTTCCCTCCTCCGGGTAAAACTCAACGGTGAACAGGAACCTGCTCCTGTCCTTTTTCTCAAGGACCTCCTTGAGCTGGTAATAATCCAGGGGCCCGGAGAACACATTCGCCTCCCTTCCTATCCTGTCCGGGGAGTGCGCGTCAGAGTTGGACACAAGCGAGAACCTGTCCAGCTCGGAGACACGCCAGTTCATCGGGGGATCGGACGAGAGGCCCGTCTCCAGGGCGGTTATGCGATCCGCCAGGGGGCCGAAGGCTTCGGTGAGGCTGTTGAAGCCAGAGTTGGAACCAAAAACGGAGAACCACGGCGTCCATATGTGCGCGGGGATGACCATCGCATCCGGAACAGTATCAAGGATGAACTTCGTGAACTCGGCCGCGTCCTCACCGAGAATCGGTCTGCCATCAGACCTCAGGTTATACTGGCCCATGCCCCTGATTAGCTTTTCGCAGTCCCGAAAAGAAGGCATAGCGTATACCATGTGAACCTTGTGGACCGCGCCGCGCCTGGTGTATATGAAAGAGAGCTCGCCGGTCAGGATGAAGTCAACGCCATCAAGGTGATATATGCCCCTGCCCTTTTCCTCAAGGGAACGCTCCAGCTCCTCGCGCCAGTCAGGGTGAAATATATCTCCCGTTCCAAGAAGGGAGACGCCCTTTTGCCTCGCGGTCTCCGCGAGAAGCTTCGGGGTCATGCCTCTGGCGGTCGCCCTGCTGTAGGAGGAGTGTATGTGAAGGTCAGCTATGTAAAATCTCATTTTATCGCTACAAAGGTTATCCTGCCGGTCTTCCTGGTGGGAGGCAGGGCGGTCATGTGGTGAAAGGCTCTGGAGCGTTTGAAGCCCGCGATCCCAAGGAATTTCAATATTCTTGAGGCAGTGTATCCGCGTTCCAGATGAAGCTCATCCAGCCTCCTCCAGGCTCCAGCATCTTCAGCAAAGACGGATATTCTCAGCTCGGATATGTCCGGCTTGACGAAACGGGTTCGCCAGACCGAAAGAAGCCCATCGGATTCCGTGACCTTGACCGCGTCGCCCCAGTAGCGCTTCAGGCCATACACGGTATTCAGGTCAAAGACAAAGACGCCGCCGGGGCGCAGGTGTGAGCATGTCTCGCGAAAGGCCGAGATCATGTCGTCATCAGAAAGCAGGTTGTTCAGGGAATCGTAAATGCAGACCACAGCGTCAAAATCCCTCTCAAGGCCCCAGGACAGGAAATCGCCAAGGAAAAACTCAACTCCGGGCAGTTTTTCTCGCGCCACCGCGAGCATCTCCTCGGACGCGTCAAGGCCAACAACCCTGTAGCCCCTGGCAAGAAGCTCCCGCGTGAGGTTGCCCGTGCCACATGCCAGGTCAAGGACATCCTGGACAGGCCTCCTGGCCTGGGCGAATATCTCGGTGATATAATTGCACCAGGCCCCGTAGTCCACCTGGGACATCAACCTGTCATAGTATTGGGCTATGAGGGTAAAAGACCTTGCCCAGCGCATCGTGAAAATTATATTAGTTATCAGTTGCAGATTGCCAACAGGCGCGAGCACAGGGCCGCCCAACTTGAACCCGCGCGCGCCGGAGGTTTAACATTCCCGCATGAGCATGAAGAGCACGAGGCAATTTGATTTCATGGAGTTCTACATGCTTTATCCCAGGCTCACGGTTCTGGTTGGCTCCAGGCTTGATGGGAGGGATAACATCATGCCCGCGTCATGGCATACGCCAATATCAGGGGAACCTCCGCTCTACGGCGTGGTCATATCACCCAAAAGGGCGACATTCCGGGCAATCCAGGAGACAGGCGGCTTCACGGTCAACTTCGTGCCACTTGAGATGGCCGAGCTATCCGAGAAGACCGGTTTCTGCTCAGGCGGAGACACGGACAAGTTCGCAAAATTCGGCATGAAGAAGGCCGAGTCCCTGCTTGATGTCGGCCCGGTCCTTGAGGGAGCATATGCGGCCCTGGAATGCCTCCTTGAGGACACTTTCGCCGCAGGCGACCACGTGATAATGGTGGGATTGGTGGAGGCTGTCCACTGGGACGAGAGCTGGGCCGCGTCCTACCAGGATAAGGAGGTTCTCGCTCCCAGGGCCAGACCCCTCCTTTATGCTGGCCGCGGCATATATGCGACCTGGGATCCGAACTCATTGATAAAACTAAGGGATTGAATTGCCCGCGTTCTGGGCCGCGCTCTGGTTCTCGGCCGGGATAATCCTGGCGGCTCACCTGGGCTGGTTTTCGCTCCTCTCAGCGCTCGCAGGACTCGTTTATCTTCGGTGGCAGAGGGTCGGACTCCTGGTCCTGTTCGCTCCACTCGGGGCCCTGGCCTTCATGCTGAGCACGGCGAGGCTCCCTGATGACATATCCGGCCTGAGAAAAACGAATCTCCTTCTCATCGCCGAGCCTATTGACACCTCTCACCTGCGGGTCGTGGGCCTGAACGAGGACGGGTTTATCAGGGCATCAGGAAATCTGCCGGCAGAGGGAAGGTGGCTCTCGCCACGCAAGCCATATCTGGTCTCTGGCCACATCGGCGAGGATGGAGTTTTCAGGATGGCAAGGGCTGTGGCGCTGGAACCATACCCGTGGTTTTCAGGGGCCAGGGCCTGGGCAAGGGAAAAATTAAGAACATCATCGTCATCGCCGGAGAACATGGGCCTCTCGGTGGGATTTTTGCTGGGGGACAGGGAATTCATCCCCGGCCCTTTGCTTGAGGATTTCAGGAGGACCGGGCTGATGCATCTCCTTGCCATATCCGGATTGCATGTTGGTCTGATATTCCTCATCCTGATGATGGGTCTCTCTTTCCTCCAGAGGCAGTGGGGGATCGGGGCGGCCGCGGCCCTCATCTGGCTATACGCTTTCTTCGTCGGCGCCGCTCCATCGGTGATAAGGGCAAGCATATTCATATCCCTCTTTGCCCTGGCATACATATCCGGAAGACGCAGGAACGACCTGAACACTCTCGGCGCGGCCGCGCTGGCAACCCTTGCTATTAATCCCGGATGGCTAATGGATACTGGTTTCCAGCTCTCATACCTGGCCACCTTTGGCATACTCTACTACATGAGGGGCCTGACCCTCTCCGGCCAATGGGCAAAAAGGTGGCTCCTCGCGCCTGTCCTGGTCACGCTCTCGGCGCAGGTATTCGTTGCTCCTGTCCTTCTCTCGCAATTCGGAACCCTCTCTCTATGGGCCTTTCCCCTGAACATGATTGAGGTTCCGCTTCTGTTCATGACCATAGCGAACTGGGCCCTGTATTTCTTGTTTTACCCGCTGAGGATATCTGCGCCCTTTGCCGCGGTTGCGAACCTGGGACTTGACCTGATGCGCCTGACAATAACCGGAGCCGCGTCCCTGGCGCCCCTGCAATTGAAATTTCCGATGCCCGCGTGGGCGATGGCACTCTGGTGGGCCGGGGCAATAGCCGCGAGACCAGCCCTGGCCTGGTTGAAGGCCCGC
>CBFGJU010000030.1:0-5027 GCA_965649155.1 Caldifarciminota bacterium
TTTCATGCCACTATGCTAAAGCTCCGGATTGACCCGTTGCAAAAACTCGTCCGATGGGTTCTATGAGGCACGCAGGCTAAAAGCCTTGTCCGGAGGCACACACGACGAGCCTGTTCCGCGAAGCCATCGGGACAGGAACCCCATCCAGAGGATTACCGGAGATCAGGCTCCCCCGGCGAGCTCAAACAACTCCAGAGCAACCCTGTCCGCGACCATGACCCCTTTCGGAGTCAGGAAAATCCTTCCCCCTCTCAGCTCCACCAGTCCAGCGAGTTCATCCGGGATTTCTGAAATCCCAAGGTCAATACCCTCTGCCAGCCTGGTTCCGAGAAATATCCGCTCAAGCCTTGCCTGCTCAAGCGAAAGAACCTCCTCCTCCCTGGCGAATGGCGGAGCCTTCAGGTAGAGCTCAAGATCAGGCTCGTTTCTCCACCTCCTGTTGCCCCGGAAGCTTGAAGCCGACGGCCCAAGGCCCAGGTATTCCCCCCTCCTCCAGTAAATCAGGTTGTGCCTGGATTCGCATCCGGGCCTCGCGTAGTTGCTTATCTCGTATCTCAGAAACCCCTTTTCGCCCAGAACCTCGTCCCTCATCTCATACAGGGCAACCAGATCCGGTTCAGGCAGTTCCTCAATCCCCCCGCGTGGTGTCAAGGCATATGTTGAGATGTGGGTTATCGGCAATCCACCTGCCCAGATGAGGCTTTTCTCCCAACTGCCCCTTGTCTGGCCTGCGAACCCGAATATCAGGTCAACGCTTATGTTTGAGAACCCAGCGGCCAGCCCATCCTCAAGGCATCTCATCGTATCCGAGACCCGGTGCCTCCTTCCCAGGATGGCCAGCTCGTGGTCATGACCGGACTGCGCGCCAACAGAGAGCCGGTTCACACCCAGGCCCTTGATGACTTTCAAAAGCTCCTTGCCTGCGGATTCCGGGTTGACCTCAACCGTTATCTCGGCGTCCGTTGCCAGATCAAAGTTATCACGGATTATCCCGAACAGGCTTTCGGTCTGTTCTGGGGACAGGACAGATGGCGTTCCTCCGCCAATGTAGCATGTTGAGAAGCGCGCGCCAACGGATTCCCTGGCCTCCCTGGCCAGCGCGTCCATGAAATCATCAACCATGTGCAGGCTCGTCTCTGAGTAAAACGAGCAATAGGGACACTTGCTCACACAGAATGGGATGTGGATGTAGAGACCTCGCTCCTGGTTGGGGTTCACCTGAAGATGGTTATTCTCCTTATGGCGGTTTTCTCCCCGGCCGTGAGTCTCAGGAAATACACGCCCGGAGGGACATCAGGCCTTATCTCCAGCCCGTGGGCGCCAGGGGTCTCCTCGCGGAGGAGCATGTTTTTGACCAGATTGCCGTCCGAAGAGTAAAGCCCGATCCGGACACGACACCCCTCAGGCAGGTAATAGGAAAGCGTTGTTTTTTCGCGTGCCGGGTTCGGATAAACCGAGAACGAGAAACCTTTGTCCTCCCCCTCCGGGACACCCGATGGCGGTATCCTCGTCACATAATACATTATGTAGCTGGAACCAACCCTGACCACCGCGGGGTCTTTCACATACCCGGATTCCAGGCCCGCCATTGTGTCCAGCACCAGCCGGTAGCCAGTGTCAAAGCTCCAATCGGTTCCGTTCACCGAGAAAAGGGATTTTATACCCTGATCCTGTCTGAAACAATAGAACCTGTATCCCCCCGGAACCGCGAGGCCGTTCGCCATCATGAAGCCGTCGGCGTTGAAGTCCGGATCCCTGGTGAAATTCATGCCGTCGGCCGAATGGGCCCTGTAGTTTATCCCCGGAATTCCCCCCGCGAAATACCGGCATGTGTCAAGGGTCCAGAGGAGACTCGGGTCCAACACCGGCGCGCCGGCGATCTGGAAACGAATTCCGGAGTCCATGAAGAAGTTCACCCCGTCAAAGGAGGTGGCTGAGTATGTCTCAGGGTTCATGTCACCATAGGGGTCTCCGGTAAAGTAAAGCCTGAAGGTGTCCCCCCGTATTACTATGTCCGGATCGCAGGGTTGGCCCGGCCAGTATTCGGTCCCGGATATGACGGTGGGGCCGAATATCCAGCCGGTAAGCCCATCGCCGGAAAACCCCACATATATCCTGTTCATGTCAGGCTCGCGGAAGTTCTGGAAATACAGATAGACCCTTCCGCCCGGCCCGACAGCCGCGTCCGGCACATCCGCCGAGTCGTAGAAGACCTGGTTCTGCCTCGTCCAGACCAGGCCATCCGGTGAGGTCGCTATCAGGAGTCGGTTCTCCTTCGGATCAGCCATGATGGAGGCTACCGCGATCAAAAGTATAAACAAATACCTAGCCACATCAAGCCTCCTTTCAAAACCGGTAGCTCCAGTGGCTACCTTATTATGGTGAGCTTTCTAACTGCCTTCTGCTCCCCGGCCACGAACCTCATGAAATAGACCCCAGCGGGCACATCCGGCGCTATGGTCAGCTTGTGCGCGCCTGGCCCTTGCTTTCCGGAGAAGACCTCTTTTGCCAGCCTCCCGTCCGCGGTGTATAGCTTTACCTGCACATCCGTCTCATCCGGCAGGCTATATGAGAGGGTAGCCGGCCCCCTTGCCGGATTCGGGGATGGCGCGCCCACCCAGAACCTCGGCTTGCCGGTGCCATCGGCTACTTCCGTTGGGGTGACAGCCTGGGTCACCCGTATCATCCAGTCGTGCGCTGTCCAGTTGTTCCAGCCGTTGGTGTTGTTATACCACCAGCTCCTGGTGTCCACGAACCAGTTATTGTCAGCGCCGACTCCGGGAGCTCCGGGGCTTGATGGCGGCCAGTGGATGACCAGCCATATGTCCGAACCCGTTGTCAGATAGACATCGGGGATGAAATCAAAGAACGCCCATCCCGGCGCGGAGGAAGCGGAGACATTGTTGACCGTGGCATAAGGCGCGAGCGTATCCGGTCGTCCGGAAGCGTCCGGACAGAGGATGACATAGTCAAAGGGCTTGCCGGCCTGGTTCACATATATCCTGCCCTCGGTTATGTAGAGGGGCGGGCCAACGGTCGGGGTGAACCGGACAGCGAACTTGTTGTTGTCGTATGTGCCGCTCACTATGTAGTAAGCGCCGGGGACCCCGTCATCATATATGATCTCGTAGGTCACCCGGAAAGGTTTCCTTATGGTGTCGTTGCTCCTGTAATAATCATCAGCAACGCCGGCTATGGCCTCGGCGGTGTATGACCCGGTTGAAGGCGGCACCCACTGAGGCGAGAAGGTCACCCTTGCCTGCGCGTCCGGCGCCAGAGCGGATGATGTTGCGGTATCCGAGTATATGAGCGCGGATGTGGAGTCGTAGACATTGAAGATCACCGTGAACGCCTCGGTATAGGAGCCGTTGTTCTTTACCGTGACGCCAGGAGTCAAGGGCTGGTTTATGGTTATGGTGTCAAATGGCTGGTCAATCTGGACTGCCATCGCGTCGTGGAAGCACTTTATCACCAGGGATATGGTGTCATCCCCGGAGTAGTTGTCGCCCGCGAGCTCGGTCCAGGCGTATGCCGTGTAGAGGTTGTAATTGGGAGGAGTCCAGTTCGGGGAGAAGGTTATGGTCTGCGGGGAACCAGGCCCAAGGTTGGTTATGCTGGATGAAGACGAATAAACATTTCCGCCCACGGTGTCTATCCTGAAATAGACCGGGAAGCTCGCGGCCGCGTCCCCGTAGTTCCTGAACCTGGCCTGGACCGTGTAGTTCCCCGTAAGCTGAACCCACCTGGGTGGCGAGAGTATGGCCTCTGTCCCGACATTCACCGGGTCCGATGCGCCTATGATTATCGCGTAGACCTCCCCGCCGTTCCCGAGGGTGTAGGCGTGGACGGCCTTGCCGCCAGCGGTCGCGTATATCCCGTCATCGGATATATCGCACGAGAACAGCGAGCCCGGCTCGGACACGCCGTTCACCGTGAGAAGGGGAGTTGCGGATGATCTGTCGTGGACGGAGATAACCTTGAATGTGTCGGAGATCGCGGTGTCTCCCCATGATACCGCGATTATGTGGCCGCCGTTCCCGGAAACCGCCACGCCCCAGACCCCGGATCCGTATCCGCCGTAGCCCGCGTATGTCCAGAGCGGGGTGGAGGAGGAGATGTCATAGACCCTCAGAGTCCCGTTTGAGGGGCCGGTGCCGCAGGCTATGGTTGAACCGTCGCGGGAAACATCCACCGATGTCGCCCAGCTGTTCGCGACATTGTTCTGCCAGAGCAGGGAATAGGATGAACCGTTCCACTGCCAGACCTGCAGGGTCGCGTTGTAGTTCGCGGAGGCCACTACCGAGCCATCGCCAGATATGGCAGAGGGAACCTGTCCGTAGTGATAGAATTTGCCTCTCAGCGTGCCGTTCTCATAGACGAAACATGAGTCATATGTGGTCACCAGGCAGACCGAGCCGTTATCCGAGAGGTCAACCCCATAGGCCCCCCCTCCGAGAGAGAATTGCCTCGTCCAGAGGGTATCGCCTGTCGCGGTGGATATGACCCAGACCTTGCCAACAGCACCGTTTGAGCCGATGAACGCGGCGACCGCGCCGTCATAGGAGACCGCGGAGGTCTTCCAGCCCGATGCGCCGAATCCAGCCGGATAAGCGAATTCCCAAAGTGGCGTGGCAGAACCTTTGTCATAGCAGTCCATCGTGGGATGGCCGGGAACCGCGGATGTGAACCTGTTCGCCTCAGAGGCGTCAACCCTTATCTGCCAGGATGCGTCTGGCAGGCTGTCGGCCCATATAGGAACATTCGTGCCCATGGTCCTGTATGCCGAGACCCGCTTGTTGTTGAGCCACCAGCCGGCGAAGATGTGCATGCCGTCGCCGGTTATCGCGACATGCTCAGCAACAGCGTTCCCATGGTTCCTGTCAACCCACAGGACGGCTGTGTCCGCGACCTTTGGCGGGAGAGCCTCGCCCCTGAGGGGCGTCTCGTTTATCCACTCGGTTCCGGTGAATATCTTTGCCCAGGTGCCCTCTGTCCCGGTCTCAAAGTAAAGGCCGGGGAGGGGTTGA
>CBFGJU010000031.1:0-3617 GCA_965649155.1 Caldifarciminota bacterium
ATGCTCTCTATGCGCGGACCTGCCGGCGCGGCTGTGCGCTCTGTCTGGACTATCTCGCCGAAGCTCATGGCCGCGAGCCTGAGGTCAGGGACAATGAACCCGTGGCGGATCTCGCCCTTTATCCAACTGCAAGAGACGACCTCGTTAAGCCTCCTGAAACGCCACTCCTCAAGAGTAAAAAAGTGAATCCCGTAGCCCCTGGCTGAGAGCGCCCTTGCTTCCCTGTAGAACACAGCCACATCCCCGCCGAAATCAGGGGTTGCCTGGACATCAAAGGGGAGGGGATTGGAAGGCGTCTCGCCGAGCTGAACCATTTCCCCGATGCCGAGGGGTTCGCCGCGGGGGTCAGGTAGCCAGACCTCGCCAGCGGGCCCGGTTGACCTCTGCGTCACGACCGAGAACTCCCGAACGGACTCAACCGCGTCTCCGGAAAACTCTATCCTGATGGGAGAGCCGAATGACGGGAGGAAAATGTCAACGATTCCCCCGCGACGAGAGAACTCGCCCGGCAATTCAACGAAATCAACCCTGGGAAGCCCTCTCTCGGAGAGACTCCGGGTCAGGTCTTCCGGCGACAGGCGCGCCCCAGGGACTACCTTGGTGAACCTGAGGGAATCAAGCCTCCTGAGGACAGCCGGAACGCTTTTGTCCGATCCGACAAAGACAACGGGCCTGCCGGGCGCGATGACATCCTCCCAGTCCTGATCAACCAGGGCAACGGCAATGCCGAGCGAGCTCAGCTCCTGGACGACATCCTGCGGGTCGGTCTCCGGAGAGTAAAAAACACCCCCACGATCCCGGGCGATCCGGGCCAGGATAACGCTCTTGAACCCGGATGGCCACCGGGAGTCCAGGTGAGACAGGTTCTCAACCGGCCCGAGGGCCTCTAGCAAGCGGAATAGTCTAAGGCAAACGCGATCCGAGGGGCAAAGGTCCAGGCCAAGAAATTCGGAAGACTTAACCCGTGAGTTCCTTTTCTCGTGCGCTTTTGAGCGAAACCGCGCCCCTTTCTAGTGCGAACAGAGAGGATTTCTATTCGCGTGCACCAAAACCTGGCCAGGCAATATTTACACCCCTCTCGCCGGTGGTGATGCACCCCAGGTCAGTGGTGCCCAGCTCTCGCGCGAGGGTTTCAGATCTTTCCTCCGGGGCAACAAACAGCATTCCCCACCCGAGGTTGAAGACCGAGGCCATCTCCTCGGAGGGGATTTCGCCTTGTTCCTGAATTATACTGAAGACCTCTGGAAGGCCGGGCAGGCGAACATCCGCCATAAGCCCTTCCGGCAGAACCCTGACCAGGTTTCCGGGAATGCCTCCGCCGGTGATATGTGCGGCCGCGACTGCCCCAAGTTCAAATGCCCGGAGGCACTGGTTAACATAAAGGGTTGTTGGGGCCATGAGCATTTTGGCGAGATCGGGAGAAATATCTTTGCCCTCAAAGACCTTTCTTATCAGCGAGTAGCCGTTTGAGTGCGGGCCGGATGATGGGAGGCCCATGACCCTCATTCCTGGTTTGATGTTCTCCTTTTTCGGTATCCTGTCTCTTTCCGCAACCCCAACCACGAACCCTGCTATCTCAAAGTCCTGCATGACGCCGGGGAGCTCCGCGGTCTCCCCTCCAAGGAGAACGCAGTTTATCTCCGAGAGTGCTTTCACCACGGATGAAAGGACCCTCTTTGCCAAATCAATCTCAAGCCTGCCGGTCGCGTAGTAGTCCAAGAAAAACAGGGGCCTCGCGTTCATCACCGCGATGTCGTTGACCACCATGCCCACGAGGTCGTATCCGAGACCATCCATGAGTCCTGTCCTGAGGCCAAGCAGAACCTTTGTCCCTATGCTGTCAGTTGAGGCCACGAGAACGGGGTTAACATAATCCTTGAGAAAATCAGCAGGGAAAGCGCCCCCGAAACCACCTATCTCAGGGTTCAGGCCCCGCAGGAACTCAACGAGCTCGTCGCCCTTGGCTATGTCCACGCCGGAGTCGCGGTATAGCATTACCTTCTTATCCTCCTGTAAGGCTCCCTCGTGGGCAGGGAATAGGGCGGGTATTCGCCGTTAAAGCAAGCGTAGCAGAACCGAGGTGCCTCGTGGCCCAGGATGGCCATGAGATCGCCTATGTCCAGATACCTGACCGAATCCGCGCCCAGGAATTCCCTTATCTCGTCTGTGGAGCGGCTGGACGCGAGCAATTCCTCCCTGGTCGGCATGTCTATCCCGAAGAAGCACGGGTGGGTCAGGGGCGGGGAAGCGATGCGCAGGTGAACCTCCCGCGCGCCGAAATCCCGGAGCAGTTCAACGATCAGCCTGCTGGTTGTTCCCCTGACTATGCTGTCGTCAACCAGGGCTATGCTCGCGCCCTTCAGGATTCCCCTCAGGGGAAGGAGCTTGTTCCTGACAACATCCCGACGAGAAGCCGCGGTGGGCTGGATGAAGCTCCTGCCGACATAGTGATTTCTTATGAGGGCCATTTCCAGGGGCCTGCCGGATGCCTCGGAGAAACCCAGCGCGGCTGGCAGACCGGAATCCGGGACAGGCGATACCAGGTCTATCTCCCTGTCCTCGCGCCCCGCGAGGGCCCTGCCGCAGGCCTTGCGGAACCCATAGGCGCTGTGCCCGAAAATCCTGCTGTCCGGTCTCCCGAAGTATATGAGCTCAAAGACACACTGAGCCTCCGGCAGTTCAAGCCCTATCCTGCCCGAGGCAATTTCCCGGCCCTCCCGGAAAACCAGTATCTCACCCCTTTCCATCTCACGGATAGGCTCCGCTCCGATCAGGTTGAAAGCCGAGTCCTCGGAAGAGAGGATGACCATATCCCCGAGCCTTCCGATCCAGAGCGGTCTGAAGCCATGGGGGTCGCGGACAGCTATCAGGAGGTCATCCTGCGCGATCAAAAGCGAATAAGCCCCCGTTAGCGACCTCGCGACCGCGTTGAGGCGCTCCGCGGGTTCGCCCTCCGCGGTCACATACATCTTCAGAAAGGCCTCCGTGTCCGAATCAGTGGTGAATATCATTCCCTGCTCCTCAAGCCTGGCTGTGAGCTCGTTAGCGTTGGAGAGGTTCCCGTTGTGAGCGACCGCGTAGTGGATTGACCTGTGAACCGCGATGAGGGGCTGGGCGTTCGCGAGGGCTGAGGCGCCGTGGGTTGAATAACGGGTGTGGCCGATCGCCACGGTGGCCTCGGTGTCCCTGAGAGGGTTTTTGAACATTACCTGCGGCACGAGGCCAACGCCCCTGTGAACCATAAGCTCCTTCCCATCGTAGAGCGCGATCCCCGCGGCCTCCTGGCCTCGGTGCTGAAGCGCGAAAAGCCCTTCTGAGACGAGATCAGCCAGTTTCGCTGGCGGGCTGGATATTCCGAATATGCCGCACATCAGAGCGACTCCTTGACCGCGGAAACTATCTCTCCGGGCGTTATCACCCTCGCGTTCAGTTTGTTTATGCCTATGACCTGGCCAGAAAACCGCTTCTTTACTTCCTCGGAGAGCCTTCCTGTGTTCATCTCCGGCACGAAGATCTTTTCAAACCGGCAGAGCATCTCGCCCAGCTCCGGAAACGGCCAGAGCGTCCTGGGACGGATTAGGCCAACCCTCATGCCCTCTTCCCTCAGTCGTCTCGCC
>CBFGJU010000031.1:3627-4998 GCA_965649155.1 Caldifarciminota bacterium
GCGGCGAGACCGGCCCTGGCAGAGATGCCAGCAGAAAATATCAAAAAATCAGCGTCATCGGCCATGTAGGATTCCCAGTCGTCTATCTCGGCCCTGTTGTTCAGTATCTTGCCCGTGAGATGTTTTATCAGGCGTTCCTGCGCGTCAGGGTCCTGTGTCTTTCGCCAGCCCCAGGGGTCATGGGTTGAGCCGGTGACGAGTAGGGACTCGCCATCGCCAAAGACCGGCATTCGCGCGACCCGGCTCTCGTCCATCCCGAACGGCGGGCCATCCCCGGCCTTGTCCCTCTCGTAGAGCTCAATCTCTTCCGGGACGGTGATGTTCTCGCGCAGGTGGCCAACGCTCTCCTCCGTGAGAACTATCACGGGGACGCGGAACCTCTCGGATAACGAGACCGCGCGCACTGTCAGGTCAAAGAGCTCCTGAACAGACCATGGGTAAAGGACAATGAGCTCATAGTCCCCCTGTGTTCCCCACCGGACCTGGTAGATGTCTGACTGAGAGGGCCTTGTCGCCTGGCCGGTTGCCGGGCCAGCGCGCTGGACATCAATGAGCACCATCGGGGCCTCGGTTATCAACGCGTAGCCTATGTTCTCAATCATAAGGGAGAACCCGGGGCCAGATGTGGCGGTCGCGGCCTTCACCCCTCCCCATGAAGCGCCTATTACAGCGGATATCGCGGCTATCTCGTCCTCAGCCTGGAAGAAAACGCCTCCGGATTCCCTGAAACGCCGCTCAATCGTATACATTATCTCGGACGCGGGAGTTATCGGGTATCCGCCAAAGAACCTGACCCCCGCGCAGAAGAGGGCCTCCGCGGCGGCCTCGTTCCCCTGCATGAAGCCGGGGCCCGGTTTTATCGGTGTCTCAAGCCTCCTGAGGGGCAAGCTCGTTCACCTCCGTGGCAAAGTCGGGGCAGTATATCACGCAGATCCGGCAGCCGTTGCAGTTCTCTGGCCTCGCTACCGAAACGGGCTTGAAACCGCCAGCGCCTGGGGTGTCCTCAACCGAGAAGACCTCCTTTGGGCACATATCGGCGCAGATGTAGCAACCTTTGCAGAGCTCCTGGATTATGACGACCGAGAATATCTTGTTCAAGCGTAAATTTTAACTCCGGGCCACGGGGAGGGACAAGATCAGCTTGTTTTGTCAAAATGCAGTGTCGGTTCCTGTCCCCGCTTCCTTCCGGGTTCGCACGGAGCTCTGGTCCGTCGCCGACCGTAGTCTATGACATCACCTTAAGGAGGATCTTGCATACCTGTTGATGCAAGCGAGATTGACATCAGCGGATCAAAACCCGCAATTGCCTCTTCAGCGTCCCTGGAGCCTCATTGTTTGTCACCCCGGAGGAAATGCCTGCGGCCGACGGCA
>CBFGJU010000032.1:0-4992 GCA_965649155.1 Caldifarciminota bacterium
GTTCTCTGGCAAGCGTCTTCGGCCGGCCTGCGTCTTTTTCGCGGCCAAGGCCTTCAGGGAGGTGAGCGAACCAGCCATGCTTGCCGCGCTGGCCGTGGAGTTTCTGCACGCAGGAACCCTTGTCCACGATGACATCGTTGATGGTTCGGCAGAGCGCAGGGGGGACGAGGCGCTACACAAGAAACACGGAATAGTTGGAGCCGTTCTCGCTGGGGACAACCTTTTCGTCAAGTCCTTGCGTCAGGTCAACGCGATGGGCAGGCCAGAGCTCATGGAGGAGTTTCTCGCTTCATGCGAGAAGGCCCTTGAGGGCGAACAGATGGAAGAGAGGCTATCCCCGGACGAATCCCTCATGCGCGAGAACTACATCAGCGTCATATCGTTGAAGACAGCGGAGCTGTTTGCCCTGAGCACGAGCCTGGGCGCCAGGCTGGGCGGATACTCGGAGGAACATATCCTGACCATGCGCAGAGCGGGGCAGAGCTTTGGCATGGCCTATCAGATAATAGATGACTGCGAGGACATGCTTTCCCCAAGGGACGGCGACCTGGCCGCGGGCAAGTTCACCCTCCCGGTAATAGAGGCGACGGCAAATCTTGAGGGCTTGCGCGAAATGCTCCTTTCGGGACGCTTCAGGCCGGAAAGGGTCAAGGACGAGGTCAAGGGCGCTGGCGGGATAAGGGCCGCTCTGGAAAGGGCCGCGGAATACCTTGAGGAAGCGAGAAACCTGGTTAGCGCGGTCGGGGATCCGGAGATGGAGGGACCCCTGACGGGATTGTTCGGGTATCTGGAGGAGAGGGCCTGGGCTATTTCGCGGTAACCGCGACCGCGGCGTATCCCACGACATAACCAGTATAATTACCCGTCACATCAGCGGAATTTGTGTATTCAAGCACATCGGCCGCGGAACCATGTAGCCTGGACGCGGTTTCCAGGAGAACCGCTATCGCGTTGGCGCCGCAGGCCATAACCCTCATCTGCCTGGCCGCGGCGAGAAACTCCTTGCCGTTCATCCTCCTCACAAATGAAAGGGTCTCTTTGTCCTGCGAAACGCACTCCTCGTATGAGTGGCCGTGATAAAGGTCAGAAGAAGCCACGATCAGTGTCTCTCCGTCAAGCAGGTTCCTGAGCGCTTCCGAGGCCTCCTCAAGATCGTGGGAATCAATGCTCCCCGCGATCATGGGGAGGACAGCGGCCTCCGGCAAAAAATGCCTGATGAAAGGCATTTGAACCTCAAGCGAGTGCTCAGGCAGGAAGGGCCGGAGGTCGGGATGAAATATCCGGGTTTTCAGCAGGGACTCAGCAGCCGCGAGGTCAATCCTGACCTCACCGAGAGGGGTTTCCCAGGGCCCCTCGTTCCAGACAGCAATGCCACTCACGGGATAATGGTGGGATGGCCCCAGAAGGAGAACCCTCTTCACGCCCACGGGGGCAACCGCATAGCCCCTCGCCGCAGTGGGGCCGGAATAGGTGTATCCAGCGTGGGGAAGGATGAGGCCAACAAGGCCAGGCAAAGGCTTTCGGTCAGGGTTCCAGGTCTCAAACAATCCCTGTATTTCCTGGCCGGATGAAGGATAAAAGGTGCCCGCGTGGACGGCCTTTCTCCTGTGAAGGCTATCGGGGTTTCGCATACCCGTATATTATCCGGGAAACCTGGCCGGGGATCAAGCGCGGAGGGACTACTTCGGATACGGTATCCTCTCGTGGAATGTCCCGACCAAAACCGGGATGAAAGCGTTCTTGAGTGCCTCAAGCTGGGCCGCGGTGAAGCGGACATCCGAGAGCTGGCCATCGGCGATCTGCCTGCTGAAAACCTCCTCAACAACCCGTATTATGGCCTCCTCGGTCGGTTCCTCAAGGGCCCTGGTCGCGGCCTCAGAGGCGTCCGCGAGCATGCATATTCCCTCCTCAGGAGTGATGGGCTTTGGCCCGTGGTAGCGGAACATGGACTCCGGCGCGCCGGGGTCTGTTTCCTTTGCCCTGATGTAAAACTGGCGCATGAGGCTCGTGCCGTGGTGGGTTGAGATAAATCTCTTTATGTCCTTTGGAAGACCTCTGGCGTCCGCGAGCCTTTCTCCCTCGGTGATGTGAGAGCGAATTATCTCAACGCTCTCGGCAGGTGTGAGGTTATCGTGGGGATTGTATCCCCTCTGGTTCTCTATGTAAAACTCCGGCGCGGCGAGCTTCCCTATGTCGTGGTAATAGGCCCCAACCCTTGCCATGAGCGGCGACGCGCCAATTGCCCTGGCTCCTGCCTCGCAGAGATTGCCAACCAGGATGGTGTGGGTGAAGGTTCCGGGGGCCTTCTCCGCGAGCTCCCGGAGCAGGGGATGCTGGAGGGAGGCGAGCTCCGAGAGAAGGAAATCGGTTGAGAGCCGGAATACTTTCTCAAATATGGGGAGGGCCGCGAACACCAGTAGCACGGAGGCAAAGCCGGAAACAAGCGCCCAGAGGCAGTTGAAGAGGAGCGCCTTCAGGCTCAGCTCTTTGAGCAGGAACGCGGCCGTCGCGGAAAGAGCGCCTGCCAGAAATATGACCAGGATGAGAAGATACATCTGATACCTGCTCTTGAATATCCGGGAAGAGAGCCCGCCGGCCCCGGCAACCGCGACGCCATACAGGAGAAGGCCGAAATCCCCGCCGAACAAGAGGGAAAGTATTATCGCCTCAAGGAAACCAAGAAATACGCCGGCCTCGGGGTCAAGGACTATGCTGACCATCACGGGGAGGAACGGCAGGAGGGTGAGGTATGGGGTCACCAGCTCGCTGTTGACCAGGGAAACGAGGTGGGCCGTGCCAAAGAAAAGAGCGTGGCCGATGACCACAGCGAGAATGGTCGTCCACCTCGGAACCGTCCTCCTGTAGACCAGGAAAAACGAAAGAGCGAGCGAGAAGACTATTATCGCTCCTATTATCACGCCCCAGCGGGTTCTGCCTCCTGTGCCCATGAGCTTGCGGATCTCGTAGAGCCGTTCCGCGCCGAGGGAGTCTATTATCTCGCCACGACTGAAAACGAGCTGGCCCTTCAGGAACTCCTCGGAGATCTCAGAAACACCGGATATAGCGGCCTCCTTCCTCTTTTCGGTCGCGGCCCGGTTATACATTAGGGTTGGGGTCAGGAGATAAGCGAATGCCTCGGTGAAGGCCCCGGCCCTTTCGGGATCAAGGGGATACCTTGAAAGCGCGAATGCCCTGGCCCTTTCCATGGCTCCGGAGATGTCCTTTATCAGGGTGTCGGGAACCCTGCGCTCCTCGTCCCCCCTGGTTATCACATATTCCCTGCTTGATGAGGGAGGCAGATCCTTTTTGTCTTGGACGAGGCCCCTCTCCGAAAGGCTCCTGGCGAGGGTAAAGGCTTCATCAAAGATACCGGGGTTAGACCTGAGAACCGCGGTGGCTCCGGGGCTTATGACGAGAACGCCCGTGTCCGAAAGCGACGCGGACAGGCTGTCGTGGCGGGCCGCAAGCCTTTTCCTGGCATCCTCGTCATATTCAAGAATGGGCGCGACCCTTGCAGACGCGTTCGCCCTATCCCTCTCAAGCTCATCCGGGGACTTTTTGACCTTGAAGTCAAACGGGGCATAAAGGTCCGAAGGGGCTGGCCTTCCCGGCTCAAAATCCTCAAGGAATCTGGCTCTGGGTAAAAGGATCACCGTTCCTGCCAGAAGTCCAATGAAAACAACGGCCTTCAGGATGTTGTGGATCAAGCGGCCGCGGACTGTCCCGGTGTCCTCGGGCCTGGACGCGGTCTCCGTCATGGTTCCTCCGGCGGGTTCTCGCGGGCGTCGTATGCCTCAACTATGTCCTTCACCAGCCTGTGCCTGACCACATCCTCGGATGAAAAATAGACAAAGGATATGCCCCTGGTGCCCTTGAGTATCCTCTCGGCCTCCAGGAGTCCAGAGAGGACACCCCTGGGAAGGTCAATCTGGGTTGTGTCGCCTGTCACCACGACGCGCGAGCGCGGGCCGAGCCTGGTCAGGAACATCTTCATCTGGACCGCTCGGGTGTTCTGCGCCTCATCAAGTATTATGAAAGCATCCGAGAGGGTCCTTCCCCTCATGTAGGCCAGGGGGGCTATCTCAAGTATGCGCTTCTCTTCAAGACGCTGGACGCGCTGGGGCGGCATCAGAGCGTAGAGGGCATCATACAGAGGAACAAGATATGGAAATATCTTCTCAGTGTATGTTCCAGGGAGAAATCCGAGGGATTCGCCGGTTTCAACAGCAGGTCTGGTGAAGATGAGGCGCTCAACCCTTCCCTCAAGGAGAAACCGCAGGGCCATGGCCACAGCAAGGTATGTCTTGCCCGTGCCTGCCGGCCCTATGGCGAAAACGATGTCTTTTTCGGCTATCTCCCTCAGATAGTGCTCCTGGTTGGGACTTCTGGGAAAGACCTTTCTCCTGGGGGTCACTATCTCAAGGCCGCCGGCGAGCGCGTGGGCCTCTGCCATTGCCTCATCCACATCATCCTCCTCCACCCTGCCCGCAGCCGCGCAGAGAGCGATCATCCTCTTCAGGACGGCCTCAGCCTGGTCAACGCTATCCGGAGGGCCCTCAAGGATCACCTGCCTGTCCCGGGCCGAAATGGAAAGGTTGGGGAAATGCTTTCTGAGCGCCTTCAGGTTGGCATCCTGGAAACCAAACAGGGAGACCGGATCCGTCACCCCTATCTCAACAGTGAGCCTCTTGGTCTCCCCCTGGGTCATACCGTGGGCGCCAGGAGAACCCTTATGCCCTCCAGGAAAGCCTCAAGGGCTTCTTGGACCATTTCTTTCACGGGAGAACCCGAACGCGCCGTTATCGTGAGGGTTCCGGGGCCACGATTGGTAAGCGTCACCGAGATCATCTCGTCGCCTTTCTCATAGACATAGACATCCGGGCCGTCCGGATCAACGCGTTCAAGGGTCTCCTGGAAGCCCTTATTGACCAAGATACCCTGCAGAACATTCAGAAAGGCCCTGAGGATCGGTTCCGGGCCCTCCTTCTCGTA
>CBFGJU010000033.1:0-13307 GCA_965649155.1 Caldifarciminota bacterium
AGAGAGCGAAAAAATCTTGAAGGGCCTTCCATACATTGGCCTCGGACTCATCCTGGGTGCTGGGCTTTTCTCGGGCCTGGCATATCTTCACAGGTCAGAGGATTCCCTTTGTTTCCTCTGCCACGAGATGCGCGAGCCGGAAGAATCTTTCAGATCTTCGGCCCACGGCTCTCATGCAGAAGGCGTTGTGCCAGTTTGCACTGACTGCCACAAATACAGCCTCACGGATGCTGGCATAAACCTGTTCAGGCACACGACCCGCCATTTTTCGCCCCTTGAGGAACGAAAGGCCCGTGCTGTCCTGGCAATAAGGGATGAGGGCTGTCGGGCCTGCCACCGCGACCTCCTCTCCCCTTCAATGACCCCGCAGGCCAGGACCGATCACAGGCTCTACCTCATGGGCAAGGGCGGAAAGTGCATAGCTTGCCACGAGGAAGAGGGGGTCTTCCACAGACGGCCGGCCGGCGGAGAGAACGAAGAATAGGTCTGAGCTTTACCCGTTTCCTCACCTCTTGAACCCATTTCCTGCATAAAATCCTTCCCAGGCGGGGTTTCCCAACCCACCATTTATCACATCCTCAATTCGTTTCCCGGCGCGGGTTTTCCAACCCGCCAGGAGAGAACCCCTTGCTTTGCGGGACTGGAAAGTTCCGCCTGGTAAGGCTGTTGCGCATACAGATCACGGCCTATGCGTGGAACGACCAAGCCTTCAACCAGGCATCGCAATGATGCTTAGGGAGGTTTCGGGTAAAGATCAGAACAGGTTATTTGACAATAAGTTGCCTGTTCTACCTGGCCGTCAAACAAAGAATTTCGCGTTCTCCCGAATCAGAAAGGATCACCAAGGTTTTCCTTTCTATCCTTTATTTAACGAGGAACAAGCAACTGACAACTGTAATTTACATCCCTATCTTTCTGTAGACCCAGAGCCTCGCGGTGAACGCGTTGCCGTCAAGGGTCAACTGCTGAGAGCCTGCTCCTCCGGTCATCAGATAGACATTCAGGGGGGTTGGCCTTGTCCAGCCCGCTCCACTGCCAGGTTCGCCTGGGGTGAGCCTCTCGCCGGGCATGAAGTAGCCAAAAGTGAACCCCACATCTGCCAGGTCAGCGTAACTGCCCTTCAGGGATATATCTATCTCCGAGCCTATGTAATTGCCCATGCTCGCCGGAGTCCACTGCTCAAGGAACGCGTAGAAATCCAGCCTCATAACCAGGGAGTATTTGACCGGGAACGCGTTGAATATCACATTTCCGTTGACAACGGATATGTCTGTCGGGTTGAAGAAGAAGGGCGTTCTCCACATGTCGGGTCTGAAGCTCCAGGTCATCACCTCGCCGAAGCCGGCCCAGTGTATCCACTCCGTGTTCGGGGAGGATGTGCTTCTCAGACACGGCGGGAACCAGCCCTCGTAAATATCTCCGGTTGCGCCGTTATCGCCGGAGAAGGAGTGATAGGAGACGCCAAGAGTGAACATGTCCGTGGTCTGGTAGTAGGCCCGGACATCAAACGCGGAAGCGGAGAACTTGTAACCCGTGACGGGATCCTGGATACCATACCTTTCAAGCAGGTTGTAGAGCTGGTCGGAGAAATCGTAATAGACGAACTGCTGTGCGTCCCACTCCCCGAAAAGCCATCCGACCTCGCCGGCCATGACAAAACCGCCAAGGGGGCCAACCTCAAGGTAGCCGCCAGCCCACATGGGCCGCCAGCCGCCTGTTAATCCTCTATCCTCAAGGTCAGCCAGGAAATAAAGGTTAAAGGCGTAGTTTGACTCCGCCTTTGCCTTGCCACCCACTATTCCCAGCATGTCCAGCTGGTATTTGGTGTAGATATACTCGTAGGCCTGGGTGCTGTCTGTGACCAGCTCCACGGGCATGTAGAATGTATCCTTCTGCAAAGCACCGCCCTCAGATAGGTCAGCATACACTACATCAAACCAATAGTCCCACTCCGGGCTCGGGATGAAGGTCATCTTTATCCCGTTCTGGCCTATGCCGTAATAGTCGGATATCAGGATGCCTTCGCCATAGTTGAAGATCTGGCGACCAATCCGGAGGATGCCCAGCATCCCCATCGGCAGGACAAAGGTATCCGCCTGGACAAAACCCTCGGAGAGAAGAATGGGGTTCTTGAGTGGTTCGCCGGAAAGGATCCCGTGATACAGCACACCCATTCCCAGGGTGAACTGGTTGTTCAGGGTTATGTAGCTGGAGAGCCGGACCCTGCCGGCGTTATACATGTCGCCCTCGGACTGGGTAGCTGTGCCGCTAAGGTCTTCCATCGCGCCCTGGATATAGACTCCGCTCATGAAGACCTCGGCATTGAAAATGGCCTCAACCTTGGCCTCTTCCCGGAAAATAGGCATCTGGGCCGAAAGGCCCGCCACAAAAACGAGAGTAAGAATACACCTTTTCATCGCGACCCTAATGATAATCAAAACCCTCGGCCTGTGTCAACTACAAAAAAGGGTTTCAGGTTGATCCTGTTCTGGCTCGCGGATTAAATTATTAGCATGTACTTACTGGCACTATTCAGCGTCATCCTTCCCATCCAAGATGGGGCTTCATTGGATCTCGGTTTCTCGCACATGGAGGAAGGCAATTTCTGGTCCGCGGGATACGCGGGGGCCATCCTGGAGGAATATCCCATGGCAAGGCTCTACGATCTTGAACACCCCGCGTTTTTTTCTTCTGGCAACCTCTACAGGCACACGAGGCCAATCTCGGCATATCTGAGCCTCGCGGGAGGCCCCTGGGCCGGGGCCGGTGAGGGACTTTTCGCCATGCAGGGGGACACCTTGACCTCTGACAGATTGATCTGCGGACGCGCTCGCGCCTACCGGGACATGGGGCAGTGGGCCATGGGCCTTGGCTTTTCCTATTCGGACTTCTCATACAAACAGAGAACCCTTGGCACCTGGCGCAACTGGGCCCTGGACACCAGAACTGCCCTTCCGGATTTCAGTCTGATATTTCCCGCGGGGGACGGATACCTTTCAACCACCATGATCGCGGGATTCGCGGAATCAGTGGGAGGTGATGTCCTCTTGCCTGTTGGTTTGGCTGTCGTCCTTGCCTCAAAGGAGAGGTCGGTTCGTTTCTCATACCTGACCCTGAGCAACACCGCGGCCGCAAGGGGGCTTTTTGGCGTTGGGGCAGACGGGTCCTGGAAATTCAATCCCGGAACAGTTCTGGCCGCACGCGGCCAGGTTGGTATAGGGATTGGAGGGGGGATCACAAGATACTCCCTGTTGTTCTCATCAACTCTCACCCACGATCTTGGCTTCCTAATCATGGGTGATTATCTGCGGGCCGCATCCTACATAGATGATTCGCTGAGCGCGTTGGCCATACAGGATGGACTCAGCTTTGAGATTGAGGCAGGGCCAGCCTCGTTCATAGCGAGGCCGCAGGCCACCTATTATTCCTCTGGCCAGTGGAAATACGGCGCGCTTGGTGGCATGACCTTTTCGGCCGGGCCACTAAAAGCCACGGCACTCGCGGGCAGGCTTGACCTCTCGGAGGGCTTCGCGGTTGAGGGTGGGCTGGAGGTGAAACTATGGTAACCATAGCCTTCTTGCTGTCCGGTTTTGGTATTGGCATAGGCGTCCACGAGACCTACACGGGCCTCCTGGAGGCCGCGAGGGAAAACGATGTCCCGGCATTCATAACAGCGTTCTCAGGCTCAGGAATCCTTGAGTGGAAGTGGGACCACGGCCAGTCATGGGCCTGGCGCGCTCGTCCGTGCTACATGCGGACACGGGTAAATGTCTCCGGGATGTCCGCGGATCTGGAGCAGTTCAGTCTGGGAGCGGGGCCGGTCTTCTATGGCGTGAAGGGAAATTATTGGGGCGGACTCCTGTCCGTTGGCGGCCTGGGCCTGGTCATAAAGGAGCTGGGTAGTTCCATAGAGGCACCCCACTACGGCGGCCTGGGCGGCGAGCTGTTTTTCGGAAGGAGGTTCTGGGGCAATGGTTTTGGGGAGATAAAGCTCTTCTGTTCGGTTTTCCCGGTCCGCGGCCCTTTGGGCAACGAGAAGGCGATGGGCTTCGCTTTCGTGGGCCTGGAAATAGGAGGGATGATCAGGTAGGGTAATTCAATGATCGTTCCTATCGGACAGCTACCCTGACCCTTTGTATCCCGGCAACAACAAAATAAACCCCCGGCCTCAAAGGGCCTATCAGGGTCTTTCCCTTTATCTCTTTCCTGAGAACCAGCCGGCCGGCCGGATCGTAAATCGTAGCCTCACCTGAGTAGCCCGTTATCCAGAAGCCACCGGGCGCTGGAAGGAGCGTCAGCTTTCCCTCCGGTTCAGCCGGCCCCTCCTCCACATCCGCAGGTGTAAGGATGAGCTCCATGACCCAGTTGGAATTGAAGCCGAAGTCAGTGAGATCATACCAGGGAGGCGCACCGTTGATCATAATAAGATCGCTATAACCCTTAATCGCTGGGCCGGAGTCAATGCCCGCGGTATATTGACCGGAATTACTCAGCTGAGTGCACCAGAGCCAAATGAGATCACCTTCATGGAGAGCTATGGTATCCCCGAAGAAGACCTCATAGAACCCCTGGCCCGCTGAGTAAAAACTGCCAGAGTCCAGAACAACCGTTGGACTATCCAGGGTTCCCGTGCAGATCTTCATAGCGCCGGAGGCAGGCATAGGCGTTGGTTCCCAGATATAAACCCTTCCGCTGTGGATGGTTCGGCCGTCAAGGCTTGAATCATTGGGCCAGATTATGGCCCAATCCATAAAGCCATTTGGGGCGATCTGGATGCCAGTCCACCCCGCAGTCGTTGTATCATACCACCTAAGGGTATCCCCCGCGCTCTGAGTCAAAAGGGCAAGCATTAGGCCAGTCATATCATTCACCTCCCAACGATGAGCTTTTTTGTTAGTAGGTTTCTTTTGGTTCTCAGGCTCAGGAAATACACGCCTGAGGGTCCATTAGAGTTCCAGGTGATCCGGTAATAGCCAGCTGATAGAACCTCATCCATGAGCCTTGCTGCCTCGCGCCCCGAGGCATCATAGACAGAAAGGGAGACACGGCCAGCTTCATCAAGTGGGACGCCAAACTCTATGGAAACAAGGCCGTTAGCTGGATTGAAGCTCTTCACCCTCAGAAAAAGAACATCTGGTAATGAATCAGCATCTGCAGAGGCCATGTCCTCCTTGCCAGTCACGGTGCAGTTAGATTCCCTGGGCTTGTGGTTATGCTTTGTGGCTGTAACCTTCATGATCCCTTGCCCCTGTGGGCTTATGCTGAAGGTCACATAGCCATTGACATCCGTAGTGTCAAAGTCATAAACCCCACAACCCTTTACGGAGACCATGGCGCCCTTGAGCGGGGCAATAGGTTTCAGGCTAACAAGGACCCTCACGGTGAAGTCCTGCTGGCCAGAGGGGATGGACGAGGGATGCTGGGTATAAATGGTTCTCGGAGCTGTTGTGTCCCAGATGTCTATAAGGGGACTGCCGATAAGGTTATGCCCTCTGGCAACAAACGGATTGATGTTGGGTTGGGTTTTTGAGTAGGCCTCCGGAACTCCCAAAGTGAATCTGTTTGGCGTTCCCAGTGGGCCAAAGAGGCAGTCAAGAAAGGCCCGATGGAGGTCGTAGCTGCACCCGGGTACTGGGATACCCGCCCTTGTGTTGCCCAAGAAGGCAACTGCCCCTTTCAGGGGATATGCCTCCACGAAGCCTTCGGCGATAGTCGTATCCGAGAGTCTATAAGGCGGGAAACCGGTCCAACCCAGAGAATCCTCGCTGTCAAAGGCCACCTGCAAACAAGATGTATTGTAAACCAGGAAATACTTATCCTGGTTCGTGAGGTCAGAGAGGTCTGCACGGCCCGGCACATCGGGAACGCTCAGGAGGCTATCTCGGAGCAAACCAGACGCTCTGGTCCAGAACATGGTAGGCTCTCCGTGTGAGTAAATGTTGATCCATCCGCAAGACATTGTGCTCAGTGTGTCCAGAACTTCCTGTGAAGGCTTGAAGTAGAGGTTGGTAAAGTAGTAGTCATCTGAATAGTGATCTTTTGTTTCCTCACACTGATAGCACGGGTCCGTCTCGGATATGAACTTCACCCCGGTAAGGTCCCCTGCATTTCCCGGATCCTTCTCGTATTTCAGGGTCTTGGTGAGCCAGTTCTGAGCCTCGTTTATAAAGGCGTTCTTCTTGGAAAGAACACGGCCAACGAAAACCTCAGGATAGTAGTCGTAAGAGCTGGCGTCAGCCGTCTGCTCTCCATAGGCCTGATCCCCATCGCAATCCCAGTAGGTATAGCAGTTCCATGGTAACGATGGGCATGAAACGCTTGAAAAATAGAGATCCGAAGGAACCCACTCGATAGTATATTTATTGGGAGGTTGGGGCGGGCCATTCACATCATCCAGTTTAAGATATCTATAAGGAACCTCCTCGTCATGGCCGAGAAACAGGACAAATGATAGGCCAATCTGATAATACTGCTGGATCCAGTTGAAGACCTTTTCAGCCGGATTCCTGCCAGGATAGCTTGAGGTTATGGTGGCCACATCAACAACGATGGTCGGGTATCCCCTCCTGTCTGTCCAGTCAGCGTATTGGCCGGCCTCGTCCATCTGGTTCTGGGTGGTTATTATAGCGAAGACATCTGGCATGGTCTTGGCCCCCGGCTCAATGATGGCCGGCCTCCTATACCAGGCCCCGATGGCCCCGTCATTTTCAACCAGCTCAGAGAGCATATCGTCGTAGATTTCCTGAACATGCGCGTATCTCTGCTTTGCGTTTATGGGTGGCTCCGAGTCCTTGAAAACCAGCTTCAAGGTCATCTCCGTGTAAAGGAAGAGCTTCCCGGATAGGGGCCTGTATTGAAAGATGTTTATCTGAGGTCTAGAGAGGACAGCCCCGTCAAAGCTTCCGATGTCTATCCTTCCGGTCGGGATTCCCGGATAAAGGCTATCCGAGTAATAGACAGCTGAGTCCGGCGGAACCCAGGATGTGTCTGCCGAGCTCTGAGCCGGGTAGATCTTCCAGAAGCCGGGAACCCGGACTGAGTCCTTTGATATGACCCCGAAATAGCTGACCGTCTTCCAGAAGGGTATTATGTATGTGGGGACAAATACCGGAAGCATTGGTTTTCCGGGATCTGAGGCATAGGCCACGCGGTTATCCTGGGAACGGATGAGATCATAACCTTGAAGGGTATCAAACCGGAAGTCAGAGATTCTCAGGGAGACTTTCACGATCATGGTCTCCTGGGCCATGAGCTTAGACACACTGAAGCCCAGGGCCACACACACACACCAATAAGACTTATCAGGGATTTTATGAGCTTCATGTTATAAACCTCCTTCAAGCTAGGTCTATATACTACGGGAAAGTGCGTGGACGATCAAGTGTTGAACTTATCTGTTTGTGGCCCCACTGTGGCTTTCCTTATAATATCCTCGTGATCCTGGCCCTACTCGCCTACAACTTCTGGGCGGACAAGATGATCATCACCGAGACGCCATCGGGCAGGGCAATAGAGCTCATCGGCAGGGTCAGGGTCCAGGCCACAAAGGCCGACATAACCGCAAAGATGGGCATCTACTACGAGGCCTCAAAGCTGTCCATCCTCTACGGCAATGCCCTGGTGAAGGGACCGGACTACACCATATCCTCTGACACCCTTCGCTACATCCCCAGGCCAGAGTATCTCTACCTGTCTGGCAAGGCCTTACTTGACGACAGATACAGAACAATAGCCTCAAAGACAATTGAGGTCATCGGGGATTCCTCCGTTGCCCGGGGCGCTGTTGAGATATATGTGAAGGACAAGGATGTCAGGATATACGGGGACACTGGCTACTATGACCTGAAGGAGAAGAAGGGCCACCTGGTTGGCAATCCCAGGGCGGTCATCCAGAGGCAGGACACCATGGTCATAAGGGGGGATGTGTTCTACATGGTCAAGGATACGATCTGGGCAGTCGGGAATGTTGTCGTGCAGAGCGAGGGGACAATGGCCTGGGGGGACACCCTTTCAGCGTTTGAACAGGACACGACCGGCGCCGGATCGGATTCCACGAAGCCAAAGACCGAGATAGCAACCCTGACCGGCGCGTGCCGTGTCCAGTGGGAGACAGGCTGGGCAACCTCGGACACGGTGATGATGACCTCAAAGGATGGAAAGGTTCGGCAGATGGATTTCGTGTCAAACGCTACGGTGCACAGGGAGGAATCCGGAACCCTGATAGAGGTCGCCGGAGCGAGGGTCATAGCTGTATTTGACGATGCTGGCGAGGTCTCCGATGTCTACGCGGAGCGGCTGACATCCGGCTTTTACAGGGAAAAGAGGGTAGATTGACATGGAGAAACTGAGAGCCGAGGGACTCGTGAAGCTCTACGGAAAACGCAGGGTAGTTGACGGGATTGATGTTGAGGTTGGCAAGGGCGAGATAGTCGGACTGCTGGGCCCGAATGGCGCGGGCAAGACCACCACATTCTACATGATCATGGGAGTGATAAAACCCAATGCTGGGAGGGTTTTCATTGAGGACGAGGCCGAGCGGACATCCACCGAGATAACCAGGATGCCCATGTTCAAGCGCGCCCGGCTGGGCATAGGATACCTCCCGCAGGAGGCCTCGGTCTTCAGGAGATTGACTGTGTGGCAGAATGTCTACTCAATACTTGAGATGCGCGGGGTCAGCAGAAAAGAGGCCAGGGCCAGAACATCCGAACTCCTGGAAATGATGGGAGTCTCACATCTGGCCAAGCAGACCGGCGCGCAGTTATCCGGTGGGGAGCGCAGGAGGGTTGAGATAGCGAGGGCCCTTGCTATAAAGCCAAAGTTTTTGCTCCTGGATGAACCCTTCGTCGGCATAGACCCGAAGACCAGAGAGGAGGTCCAGGACATAGTCAAGGGCCTCAGGAGCCTGGACATCGGCATAGTCATAACGGATCACAATGTCCGGGAGACACTTGAGGTCACGGACAGGTCTTACATAATCTACGAGGGCAAGATCCTCCTTTCCGGCACCTCCGATGTCCTGGTCAACGACCCTGAGGCCAGAAAGGTCTATCTGGGCGAGCGTTTCAGGATGTAGGCTGATCCCCGGTTCCTGAATCCGTGCTCACGGTCGGGTTCCCCTTCAACACCAGGCGGCCCTCTTCAACCTCAACCAAGACAGCATCCCCTTCTTTGAGCTCCTCCCGAAGGATCATCTCCGAAAGCCTGTTCTCTATTTCCCTCTGGATGAGCCTCCGGAGCGGCCTCGCTCCAAGAGATGGCTCGTAGCCCCGTTCAGCGAGCCAGTCCCTCGCTTCCTCGGATAGCTCAACGGCAATACCCTGCTCCTCAAGCCTGCTGTTCAGCTTTCTGATCATGAGGTCAACGATTGATTTGATCTCATCCTTCCGGAGCGGCCTGAACACCACGATCTCATCTATCCTGTTGAGGAACTCCGGCCTGAAGCTCTTGCTCACCTCATCCAGAACACGCTTCTCTGCCTCAGCAAAGGCCTCTTCCGATCCCCGTTTCAGGGCCTCCTGAAGGTAGAACGATCCTATGTTTGAAGTCATGATTATGACCGCGTTTCTGAAGGAAACCGTCCGACCGTGCGCGTCCGTCAGTCTGCCATCGTCCAGAACCTGCAAAAACAGGTCAAAGACCCTCGGGTGCGCCTTTTCCACCTCATCAAGAAGCAGGATCGTATAAGGTCTGCGCCTTACCGCCTCGGTCAGCTTTCCGCCCTCCTCGTATCCAACATATCCGGGAGGACTGCCGATGAGCTTGGAAACAGAGTGTTCCTCCTTGAACTCGCTCATATCCAATCTGACCATGGCGTCCTCGTCCCCGAACAGGAACTCGGCCAACGCCCGAGCGAGTTCGGTCTTGCCGACGCCCGTAGGGCCGAGGAACAGGAAACTGCCCATGGGCCTTCTCGGATCTGAGACGCCCGCTCGGGAGCGCCTTATTGCTTCTGAGACCTTCTTAACGGCCTCATCCTGGGCTATAACCCTCCCGTGAAGGACATTCTCTATCTCAAGCAGGCGCTGTTTCTCCTCGGCCACCAACCTGGACATGGGAATGCCTGTCCACCCGGAAACCACCTCAGCTATATCCTCCGCATCCACAACGAGGCTGTCTTGCTTGCCGGCACGGCCCTTTTCCAGCTCGGCTATCTGCTTTCTCAGCTCAGCCTCGCGCGCCGCGTCCTCGGCTTCCTCTGCCTCCGCGAGCCGGGACTTCAGCTCAGCGAGCTCGCCGCTGAGAGCGTTTGGCTCGGCAGACCTTATCCTGACCCGTGAGCCAGCCTGGTCAAGAGCGTCTATGGCCTTGTCCGGCTGGTGCCTTGCCTGGACATAACGCCCCGTGAGCCTGACAGCGGCCTCAAGAGCCTCGTCTGTGAACCTGACCCCGTGGTGCTTCTCATACCTGGGCCGCAAGCCCTCTAGTATGCGCAGGGTTGTTTCCGGGTCAGGCTCTGAAACCCAGACCATCTGGAAACGCCGTTCAAGCGCGCTGTCCTTCTCTATATACTGCCTGTATTCGTCAGGAGTAGTTGCGCCTATGACCTGGAAATCTCCTCTCGCGAGAGCGGGTTTCAGCAGGTTCGCCGCGTCCATTGAACCCTCGGCCCTGCCAGCTCCAACCAGGTTGTGTATCTCGTCTATGAAGAGAATGACATCCCCTGCGGCCCTGGCCTCGTCAAGGACACCCTTGATCCTCTCCTCAAAGTCGCCGCGGTAGCGGGTCCCGGCGACCAGCGCTCCCATGTCCAACGAGAGGATCTTTTTGCCGGCCAGCGCAGGCGGAACCGAGCCTTCGGCTATCCTTTGCGCCAGTCCTTCTGCTATCGCGGTTTTGCCAACGCCCGCCTCGCCAACCAACACGGGGTTGTTCTTCTGTCGCCTGGTAAGAACCTCCATGATCTGGGTTATCTCGGCATCGCGGCCGACGACGGGGTCAAGCTTGCCGTCCCTCGCCAGAGCGGTTAGATCCCTGGTGAAACGCTCAAGGTTTGACCTCTCTTCCTCCGCCATCTCGGCCTTGGCCTTTTCGGGACTCTTTGCCTCGCCGCTCGCGTGAACTATCTGGGAAAGAACATTGCCGCCGGCTGTGTCGCTAAGAGCCATCAGCGCGGCCGCCAGGTCATTGACCTTTATGGTGTCAGAAGCCTGGTCTGCCGCGGCCTCCATCACGCGGCTACTCATCCTTGAGAGCCTTATCTCGTCTGGTTCCCGGCCAAGGAGCTCCTTTCTCACCCTCGTGATTATTCGCCTCGGATCAATACCGTGGCCCGCCAGCTCCGCGAGCGAATCAACCAGCTTCTCGTGGGCGTCGGCGAGGTCCGCGAGAACCGCGTCCGAATCGTCAGCGTGGACGCCGGCCGCGGCTCCGGCCTCCCTGATCCTGTTGACAAGAGCCCTCGGAACCCTTATCACCTCTTCCTTGAGGCTCCAGCCCCTCCCTGCTGGCTCGCCGAAGAAATCCCCAAAAACAGAGAATATGTCGCCAGCCGCTCTCCTTCTGGAGGGTGCCCACCTCTGGAGTCTGATCGGGGTGTAGTCGTTGGAAGCCCGGCCCATCAGCCTCGCCTCAAGCTCCCGCTCGGTTACATCCAGGAGCACAGCCATTGCTCTCTCAGCGAACGCTATGGGATAACGGGATTTTATGCCCTCCATCATGCCCATGAGCGCGTTCTGATATGAATGGGATAGGCTATCCAGCCTGGACCTGAGGTTCTCAATCACGCTTCTGACCTGTTCCCTCGCGGCCGCCGGCGGAATTCCCTTCTTCTCAAGCCACTTCAGGAAGGGGTTGTTCTCGCCGTAATCAAAGAGCGCGGTCAGGATGTGATCCGTGTCCGCGTAACCCTCGCCCGCTTCTCTTGCCCTGGCCTTGGCGAGCTCAAGAATGGCCTGGACTTTTTGAGACAGGGTTTTCCCTTTTATGCTTCTATACATGGTTTTTTTCTCCTTTCCCCTTGTGGGGTATTGTCTATTGGAAAGGTATATTATATAAGCCTTTTTGTTTGGAATGTCAAGGGGGAACCGCACTGAGAACAGCGAGGTTTGGTCATGCAAATCCCGGATGAGCAGGAGAGGAATCATTGCCCTGCCCTGTCTTATAATATCACCGTGGACATCAAGCTCTACAGGGACGGGATAAAGACACCCAGGGGTTTGCTCTCCGCCCTTGAGATGTTCCTGAGGGAAGTCGCGCTCCGGGAAGGCATGAGGACGCGGCTTGCGGTCATAATAACCGGGGACGAGCGAATGGCTTGGCTTAATGAGACCTTCAGGGGCAGAAAGGGCCCGACGGATGTCCTGGCCTTCCCGGACGAGGATTGCCCTGAGATATACCTTTCGTGGGATGAGGCCACCAGGCGCGGAGAACCCGCGCTGGAATGCGCTCGGCTGGCATTGCACGGACTATTGCACCTTGCCGGCCACGATCACCACGACCCTGATGAATCCAGAAAAATGAGGAAACTGGAGGAGGAATATTTGTCTTGCTGGAACTTCTAGCGGTTGTTTCCCTGATAATTCTCTGCCTCGCGCTCTCGTTTGTTTTTTCCGGAGGTGAGGTTGCCCTGTTCTCACCCTGGGAGGGAAGATCAGCCCTCCTGGTTGCCCCGATGAGAGCCAGGCCATACGCGCTCATGTCCTCCATTCTGCTCGGCAACACCCTGGTGAATTCGCTGGGGGCCGCTATCCTGGTTTCCTACTTGCACGGACTTAGGGGAATCCCGGATTGGATGGTGAGCGTCCTGGAGGTAATGGTTTTCACGGGAATCCTGCTCGTGCTCAGCGAGATAACTCCGAAAACCCTTGCCATGAAAAGCCCGAGGAGGTTCGCCGGCTGGAGTTCCTGGATCATCGCCCCTTTCTTCTGGCTATTCTATCCCCTGCTGGTTCTCTTTGAGCATACATTCGGAAGAATGAGGGGCACGGCCGAATCGGTAAGCCTCCAAGAGGTCAGGAGGATCTCCAGGCTGATGGATCCGGCCGCGCTTGACTGGCACGCTTTTGAGGACGCTGTTGGGCTTTTCGTCGGATCGGTCAGGGGCATCATGACCCCGAGAAACAGGATAAAATGGGCAAGGATGGACATGCGGGTCTCAGACCTTCGCGAGCTGGCGAGGAGGACCGGCCACAGCAGGTTTCCGGTCATGGGAAGGGGGCCGGATGATGTTAAGGGATACCTATACTGCGGAGACCTTCTTGGCCTCCCGGATTCCTCTCCTACCAGACCATACATGAGAAAGGCTCTATTTATACTTGACACCACGAAGCTCGTTCGGGCCTTTGAGTTAATGGCAAATCACGGGG
>CBFGJU010000034.1:0-4968 GCA_965649155.1 Caldifarciminota bacterium
ACCGCCATAGGACTTGGCGAAACTCGCCTCTAAAACCACGGCCAGCAGTGTTATCATTGTCCTTACGATAGTTTAATCGCTAAACCCAGCCTGGTTCAAGGAACAATTCCCTCCTCCCGAAAGTCTATTAGGACATGAAACTCTTTTGCCCGAAAGATTATACTCTCTCCGTGAGGGTATTTCTAATTGCCTTGTTGATCATCCTGCCTGCTGGTCTCGCGGAGGCCAAAAACCTTTCCGGCGCGGTCGCGGTCGTGCCCTCGTCCGGAAAGGAAGACCCTGAGATTGCCTGGAGAATGGTTGACATGATCACATCCCTCCTGGGCGAGACAAAGAGGGTGACCGTTGTTGAGAGGGCCAGGCTTGAGGAGGTTTTGAAGGAGCAGGAGCTCTGGGCCGCGGGCGCGGTGACCGACTCAGACGCCGTCCGGCTTGGCAGACTGCTCGGCGCGACATACACCTGTGTTGTCTCGGTTGAGGGATACTCCCGCGGCTTCGCGACCTCACTTTCCGTTTCCCTGAGGTTCGTTGAGGTTGAGTCCGGAGCTGTTGTTGAGGTGATAAAGGGCCAGGGCGCTGGCGAAAACCTCTCCTCCGCGATGGGAGACCTTAGGAGAAACCTGAAGGACGAGCTCATAAGGGTCTTCCGTTCCGGCTCCCTGATTGACGAGCTTGAGCCGGGCGGCAGGTATTGCGTCCTCGCACTCGGCGGAGAGCGCGGTGTCGTCAAAGGGGCTTTCTACAAGGCCCTGAGCTCCGGCAGGATAAGGAGGGAAAAGGGACTGTTGGTTGTGGAGGAGGTTTTTCCCGAATACTCCGTGGCCAGGGTTGTCAGGGGGAATGTGTCGGTCGGCGATAGCGTGATAGAAACCCGTTCTCCGAGGTCATGGGACATCTCCGCGTTCTACACATACATGCCTCTTGACACCCTTGGCTTCAAAGGCCTCGGTTTCCGGTTCCTTTTTGACAGGGACTGCAACTTCTTCGGGCCTGACCTCAGGGGTTTTGCCCTCGGCTCTGGAAACGCCGAGGCATTTGGATTATCCATAGGCGCGTTCAAGGGCCTGGCTATAAACGAGAGATCCACGGTCTACGCCAGCGCCACCGTGCCCCTGGCTTTCGCTTCACAACTTGCGGACGGATATTACTACCAGAATGTCCTCTATGGATTTGAGGGCGCGATAGGCTTTGACCTCTGGCTTGGAAACCTTTACGCATTCACCGAAATAGGCGGATTATACCTTACCCCGTTCTCAAATTGGGGTAGGAGCCTCCTGCCTGCTGGGGACATGGAAATCGGAACATTCACCACCAAGGCAGGTTTTGGCGTGAGGTTCTGAGATGATCCCCGTTCTTGTCTCCCTTACCGTTCATCTCTCTGACACCATACCTGGCTCCGCGTCCGAAAAAATCAAACACGAGGCCCTTGCAGATGTAAAGAGGACACTGCACGAGACCGGAAGACTTGAGCCATCAAAGGAAGTCGCGCAGACCATCATGGCCTTCAACCTGGACGCGGACTCCTCAAGAAGCATATATGAGAAAGGCTCGGTTGAATACATCAAGGAGGAGCCGGTCTCATGCCTACTGGATGTGTTCTGGAGCGCGGTCTTCAACGATAATGATCAGAACAAGCAGGCCAAGAACGAGAAAGATACCACCTACAGATACAGCTACTGCTCCGAGTTCAGGCTGATAGATGTGGAGACCGGAAAGGTCATCGGTGGTTTCAGGGCAGAGGGCAGTGGTTTTGGGGACAGCTACCCGGCCGCGAGAGAGATGGCTTGGCTTGACTGGATGTCGGGGGTTGAGCTGGGGATAAGGGAGATGTTCAGGGTCCAGGCCAGGGTCAAGAAGATCAGGGGTTCCTTGTGGAACAAGAAGGTTGATGTTGACATAGGCAAGGCCCAGGGAGTTGAGGAGGGCCACACATACTCGGTCTGGAAGACATACAAGGGCGGCGCGAGGCGCAGGGTCGGCCTGGTTGAGATCACAGAGACCCACCCCTCGTGGTCTCGCGCGAAAGTCCTCCACGGAACATACGAGATAGACAAAGGGGACATCCTATATGAGGAGACAAGGCCGAGGCTGTGGCAGGGAGTGGTGAGGGTAATGCCCGGAGCCGGCTATGCCTATGATGACCAGAGGCTCGTCGCCAGGGCAAAGGACCTGTATTTTGGTTTCAGGCCATCGGCCGCATACTACACCCTGGCCCCGGAGTTCGGCCTTGAGTTCACAAGGCACGGCTCCGCGTGGGGGCTTGAAAACTGGATAATGGGCGTTGGAGGGGCAGATATCATCCCCGAATACCTCGGACTCACTGGCGACCTTGGTCTCGGATTTTTCTGGCACCATCAGCCCATAAAGGAGGGAATCATACTTGAGGGCGAACCGGACGGTGCGGAAACTTTCGGACTCGGCCTGAGGGCCTCCGTGGGCCTCCGAATCCTCTTTGGCGAGGACTTCTCGGTGTTCGGACTGGTGGGTTGGCGCGCTGGAATCCAGACTCCGTGGGTCTATTACCTGGAAGGAGACTCATCCGGAACCTCTTCTGAATCGCAGGGCGACTGGAGGAGGGTTCCATCTGAATACCTTGAGAATGGGGATCTGAGAATATTCGGGCCTGTAATAACAATGGGGTTTGCTTTCAAATTGTAGGGGCCGTGTAGCTTCCCCAGAAATATCCAAAGCGCGCGAGCAAAGCAAACGCCGCTGTCAGCTGTGAAATTTTTACCGGACAACCGCGCTACCCATGCATGAATGGCATGGGAGGGAACCTGGCCCCCAAACCTTTGTTGTCCAGAGATAAACTCCGCGGTCAAGGCTTACCATGTTCTCACCCTTTTTCAGTTGCCCCGAATAAACAAGCCTGCCGTCAACCGCATACAAGGACAGTCCGATGTTGTCGCTGGCGGTGAAAAGCAGGCCTCCTGGAACATGGCGACAGGTTATTGGAAAGGGAGCGACCTGACCCTCGTTTTCTCCTACTGGAAGGCAGAGGGTTTCCTGATTGGGTTCAACGGCTGAGTAGCTGACCGATGGGGAGGATATTGTCAGACTGATGTTGTTGTAACCTGAGACAGAACTGGTGCTCGGAGATATGTTGGTTACATTGGGGTCACATACCGACACGCAATTTGGATACTCCCCGTCCGGGCCCATGGTCACGAGGAAGGCATAAAGCCCACTGTTCAGACCGAACGAGCTGGTAGATCCAGCCATTGCCACCAGACCATCAGGTGTTTCGGTTATCGCTCTGCCGTAGTCATAGTCGTCCGCGCCTGCCTCAAATCCGCCAAATGTCCTTGACCATAGCAGTCCGCCATCAGAGCTAAGCTTCACCACCATGGCCTCGTTGCTCCCAAGGCCGTAGCTCTCGGTTGTTCCTGCTATGACAAGGCTTCCGTCGTCTGTTTCCGAGACCGAGTAGGCGTAATCGTTCTCCGGGCCGCCGATTGTCCTGGCCCACACGAGAGAACCGTATGGGTTCATCTTGAACACGACGAAATCATACCCTCCCGCGCCGAAGTCGCTCGTTATCCCGGCCACAACGAACCCGCCGTCGGATGTCTGTATAACCGAGTTGCCCACTGTTGAGCCAGGGGAGCTTCCGCCAACAACGCTGAACCAGACCCTGAGCCCAGAGGAGTTCAAGAGCAAAACCACTGCGTTGTCCCCACCAACGGGGCCATAGCTGGTTGTTCCTCCGGTTATCACGAATCCGCCGTCTGAGGTTGGGGAGACCCAGTTGCCATAATCGTTGGCGGTTCCCCCGAAGTATCTCATCCATCCCCCGTAGCTTCCGTCCGGGTTCAGCTTGAAAAAGATGAGGTCATAGCCGTTCCCCCACACGAATGACCTGCCGGTTACCACATATCCTCCGCCGGATAGTTCCGCAACCCCTCGCGCCTCGTCGTCGTAGTTTCCGCCTATCACCCTCGCCCAGCTGAGTGAGCCGGTTCCCGTGACCTTAAGGACGATCATATCCCCACCGGTCCCATAGCTGAATGTTAGCCCGGCCACGGCGTATCCACCGTCAGAGGTTGGTATGATGGCAAGCGCCTCGTCGTTCCCGGCTTCTCCGCAGATGGTTGCCCATTCCCCAACCCCGTCGGGATCGGTCTTGATGAGGAAGATATTGTTCTGGCCCCCCCATGACCAGGTTCCACCAGCGAGCGCAAATCCGGTCGCGTCCGCGGCTATAGAAAGGGCATAATCGTCACTGACCTGGCCGTATGCCTTGGCGAAAAGCGACACCAACCCCGCTAGGAGTATCATCTCACATTTATGAGGGGCAGGAAGCTCCTGTCATATGGGGCTATCAGGAAGGTGGTGTTGTTGGATTCCGCCATCCTCTGCAGGCTCGTGAGATACAGGTATTGTAGGTATTGAGGGGTCAGGGTCGCGTTGATTATCCTCTGAGCGTCAGCAAGGCCTCCGGCCTCAACGCGCTTTCGCTCTGCCTCAAGCCGCTCCTTCTCCAGGACAAACTGCATCCTCTGGGCTTCCTGCTCCGCGCTGAGTTTCTCCTCTATGGCCTGTCGGACGCGATCCGGCAGGCCGACATTCCTGAGGAGAACCCTCTCTATGATGACTCCCTTGCCAGTGAGGGATTCGTCCATCTTTGTTTTGCACACACCGACGAACTCCTCTCTCCTGCTCGCGTATATGTCAACCGCGTTGAAATAGCTCGCCGCGTCCCGGAGCGCTGTCCTTATCGCTGGGCGGACTATTATAGCAACATAGTCCGGGCCGAGGTTCCGATAAACATTCACTGCCTCCTCTGGCAACAGCCTGTACCATACCGTGACATCAAGCTTCACGGTCAAGCCATCCTTTGTCAGCGCGTCTATGCTATCGTCGCGCTTGACCTGACCCTCTTCTCCTACCACGGACATGGTGTATTCCTGCGTTCTCACGCTCATCTTCTCAACCCTGACGAACGGGTTGACGATGTGAAAGCCTTCC
>CBFGJU010000035.1:0-4923 GCA_965649155.1 Caldifarciminota bacterium
CTGGCCCAGGGAACCGGTTGAGGCCTCCACGCCAGGAACAGAGCGATAGTGCGGGTGGCCCTGCAGGGGACTGCCGGGTTTCCGGAGGGTCATCAGTAGTTCGCGAGGAAAATATCCGCAGTGCGCCAGGACAGCATAAAGGCCGGGAACAGCGTGGCCTTTTGAGAGGATGAACCTGTCCCTCCCCGGCCACCAGGGATCATCTGGCCTGTGTTTCATCACGACCCTATAGAGGGTGAGGAGTATCTCCACCTCGGACAGGGAGCCGCCAGGGTGGCCGGATCCGGCCTCCGCGAGCATGGAGAGTATGTCCCGGCGGATGAGCCGGGCCTCCTGGCGGAGCTCGTCAAGGGATGGCATTAACGCTCCCGGTGGAATTGACAAATGACGAAAATCCAAGTTTCTGGCAAGCAACTGGCAACCGGCGATAAGGAGGCATCTCTAGAATTCCGTTGAACTGGTGAAATTGAACCTCTTGAGCTTTACGGACGGGAAGATGTCCCCTCCTGGCAGGTGCATGTCATACCAAGTAGTGCTCCCAATCAGGGTCGCGTCAGAGCCTATCTCCGCGTCGCGGAGCGCGTCAAGCATGTTCTGGGTGAAGCGCATGTTCTTGAGGGCCTTGGTTATCCTTCCGTTCTCAACCAGGAAAAGTCCATCCCTTGTCATGCCGGTCAGGGTGAAGCTCATCGGCTCAGCGACATTGACATACCAGAGCTTGGTCACCAGGATTCCCCTCTCGGTTTCGGATACGAGCTCCTGCCTGGTTTTCTTGCCAGGCTTCATGACCAGGTTCATCGCGTATGGGTAGTTGCCAAAGGGCACCACCCCGTTGCCGGTTGATTCCTTGCCCTCAGCGGCCGCACACTTCAGGTCATAAAGGAGGTTAACGGGAACGCCGTTCTCAATTATCGGGAAAGGCTTCCTGGCAACTCCTTCCATGTCAAAGGGGTAGGGGAAACCCTGGCCCGGATCCTCCCAGAGGTTCATCTCCTCGGAGAAGACCCGTGTCCCCAGTTTGCCCTGGAGGAAGCTCCTTCCCTCCTGGAAGGCCCTGGCGGAGAAACCAATCCAGTTGGCGAACCCCATGATCTCCGAAACGGCAAGCGGTTCAAGGATAACCTCGTATTCCCCTGGCTCAAGGTCCGCAGGGTTCTCCGTCGCCTCCGCCCTTGCCCTGGCGGTTTCAGCGACGCGCACTGGGTCAAGCTCGGCTATCTTTATTGAGGATTCCTGTGCCCAGGATGAGGCCATGCCGCGCATGGGATTTACCGAGAAGTGCGCGTCCGTCATCCTGTGATACAACCGGAGGCCCTTGCTGTTGCCGACCACGATCTCAACCGCTCCCTTGTTGAAACTGCCAAATCCCTCGTATGGGGGTAGCTTTGCCAGCGCGTCGGCCACCTTTTTGCCAAGGTATTCGGGCTCAGCCTCGGCCGTCTCCTGGTCAAAGGCCCAGGGCAAATCCTTCGGCTCAGAGCGGCCCACTGGCTCCGGCAAATCCTGCTCCGGGCTGTGGAAAGCAACCTCCCTCGCGCTCTTCGCGAGGCTTTTCAGAGAATCGCTGTCGTCCGAGTTGACCCACGCGACCCCAACACGCTTGCCGTATCTGAGCCTCAGGCCCACATTCAGGTTTCTGACCGCGACATTCTGGTGAATCCTTGAACCGGCGAACCTGGTCAACATGCTGTCTTCGTTGAGTATTATGAGTTCGGAAAGGTCAGCGTCCGACAGGGCAAGGACGGCATCCGCGAGCTCAAAGAGCCTTTCGGAACCGCAAAGACTGCTAAAACTCTTTTTCATTTCCATCTATCCACATCCTTTTTGGTTTTGCCCTCAGGATTTTGCCCATGAGGGGGGTATTCCTTGACAGCGAAGCGAGTCCTCTGACCTCCCATTCCTCCTCCAGGTCCCACGCTACCAGATCAGCAACCGCGCCCTCGCGGATGTGGCCAAAGTCATCCAGGCCGAGAACACTTGCTGGGCCTGTCGTGAGCGATTCAACGAGGCGTTCCAACGAGAGCTTGCCCGGCAAAACCAGAAGCGTATAAAGGGCCGAGAAGGCCAACTCAAGCCAGATCATGCCTGAGGCGGCCGCGGGAAACTCATATTCCTTGTCAAACGGGGAGTGGGGCGCGTGGTCGGTGGCAACCGCGTCCAGGGTCCCATCGGAAAGAGCGGCAAGGAGCGCGTCCGCGTCGTTCTGCTCCCGAAGGGGTGGGTTGACCTTGTAGAGAGTGTCATAGGTGCCGAGGGCCTCGTATGTGAAGAGTAAATGATGGGGGGTCACCTCTGCCGTGACCGGAAGGCCGACATCCTTTGCCCTCCTGACCAGCTCAACTGCCCCAGCAGATGAAATATGCTGAAGGTGCAAGCGGGCGCCAGTGAGGCCGCAGAGGAATATGTCCCTCGCTACCGCTATGTCCTCGGCCTCACGGGGCGCGGTGTCAAAACCCAGCTTCAGGGTAAAAGGGCCCTCGTGAGCGCAGGACTTGCCGGAGAGGCTCTTGTCCTCCGGGTGAGAGGCTATCAGCTTCCCGATGGCAGAAGCGTATTCCATTGCCCTGCGCATGACCGAGGATGAGGAGACCCAGTCCCCGTCATCCGTGAACATTACAGCGCCCTCCAGGGCCATGAGTCCCATCTCAGCGAGCTCCTTGCCTTCCCTCTTCTTGGTTATGGCGCCGGCTGGCATAACCCTCGCGTGGCTAGCCTCCCTTGCTTTCTTTATGACAAATCTGACGCCCTCAGGGTCATCAATGGGAGGCAGTGTGTTCGGCATGGAAACGACGGTCGTGTATCCCCCTCTTTTCGCGGAGAGGGTACCGGTCTCTATGGTTTCCTTGTATTCCTGGCCCGGTTCCCTCAGGTGCGCGTGAAGATCAATGAAACCAGGCACGAGAACCAGGCCGGAGAGATCAATTGCCTCGTGGCCCTTAGGGTCAATCTTGCCGACTCCTGCTATCCTGCCGTTCTCTATGAGAACATCGGCTCTCGCGTCCAGGCTGTCGCCCGGCGAGAATAGCCTCGCACCTCTAAGCAGTTGCCCCATCTTCGTCCTCCTTTGCTCCAGCCATGAGCAGATAGAAAACCGCCATCCGGATCGCCACGCCGTTGGTGACCTGGTCAAGGATGACTGTTCTGACCATCTCCGTGACCCGGGGGTCAAGCTCAACCTCCCAGTTCACGGGGCCCGGGTGCATGAGTATCACTCCATCCTTCGCGCGAGCCATCTTGTCCGAGGTTATGCCGAATAGCTTCCTGAACTCCCTGACGGAAGGGAAATAGCTCTCCGAAAGCCTCTCGTTCTGTATTCGGAGTGCCATTATCACATCCGCTTTTGGTATTTCCTCGGCCAGGTTCCAGGAGACCTCCGCTCCCAATGCCCTGAACTCCTCCGGCACCAGGGGCCTCGGCCCGCAGAGAACCACATCCGCCCCCCATGTCTTCATTCCGAAGATGTTGCTCCTGGCGACACGCGAGTGCAGGATGTCACCCGTTATCAGGATACGCTTGCCCGCGAAATCTCCTATTTCCTGTCTAAGGGTGAACATGTCCAGGAGGCCCTGGGTTGGGTGCTCGTGAAGGCCGTCCCCCGCGTTTATCACGGACGCGAAGGTGTTCCTCGCCAGGAACAGAGGAGCGCCGGGCGCGGAGTGCCTTATCACGACGGCGTCTATCTTCATGGCCTCTATGTTCCGAAGGGTATCCAGCAGGGTCTCGCCCTTCTCAACCGAAGAGCCTTTCTTTGAGACGGAAACCGTGTCCGCTGATAGCCGCTTTGCCGCGAGGTCAAAGGACGCCTGGGTCCTGGTTGAGGCCTCAAAGAACATGTTCAGGATGGTCTTTCCCCTGAGTGTGGGCAGTTTTCGGATAGGCCTGTCAAGAAATTCCCTGAAGGTGTCAGCGGTGGCGAATATGAGCTCCAGCTCCTCTCTGGAAATACCTTCCAGGCCGATTAAGTCTTTGGAACGCAATTTCTCCATCAAAAGCAAATGATAATTCCCGGAGCCGGGGCCGTTCAAGTTTATGGATAGGTCTCGCGCATGTCACTGCGCTGGCTCTGTCCGAGAGCGCGGGCGCGCTAGCGCTTTATAATTTACCCGTGGTTGGAAAGAACGACCCTCCAAGGCCATTCCTCAAGTGGGCCGGAGGAAAGGCTCAGATATTGCCGGAGCTCATGAGAAGGGTTCCCCGCGAGTTCGGGGCTTATCACGAGCCTTTCCTGGGCGGTGGCGCGCTTTTCTTCGCGCTGGCGAGGGAGGGCCGACTGGGGGGAAAGAGTGTCTTCCTGTCGGATTCAAACCCGGATCTGGTGAACGCATTCAGGGTTGTCCGCGACAACCACGAGGAACTATTGAGTCTCCTGAAAGATTACCAGAGAAAGAACACGAGGGAGGAGTATTACCGGATAAGGGATGAGAGGCCTCGCTCTCCGGCAAAAAGAGCCGCGCGGCTCATTTACCTGAACCGGACATGCTACAACGGCCTCTACAGGGTTAACTCAAGGGGCCAGTTCAATGTCCCCTATGGCCGCTACAGGAATCCAAAGATCTACGACCCGGACAACATAAAGGCAGTGAGCGAGGCCTTGCAAGGGGTTGAGATACTTCTCGGCGATTTTGAATCTGTCCTGTCCCGCGCGAAGCCAGGGGATTTTGTCTATTTTGACCCGCCGTATTATCCCCTGTCCCCAACCGCGAGCTTCTCGGATTACACCCCGAACGGGTTTTCCGAGGATGATCACATCCGGCTGGCGCGGGTTTTCGGAGAGCTGGCAGAAATGGGGGTTCTGGTTATGGAATCAAATTCAGACACCCGGTTCGTGCGAGAACATTACAGGGGCTGGCATCTCACGAGGATAAGGGCCAGGAGACCGATAAACTCAAAAGGCGAAGGGAGGGGGCCGGTCTCAGAAGTTAT
>CBFGJU010000036.1:0-4873 GCA_965649155.1 Caldifarciminota bacterium
CTGTTCTGCCAGGGGGTTTTTGCCCTTTCCCTGTATGTTTTCGGGCCAACCAGCTCGGACTTTGCCCTGGATATTTCCTTCAGGGCGGCCTGCGCTTGACGCTCGGAACCGGCTATGCCCATCATGAGCTTCAGGCAATCGTCCCGGTCAAGTATGAGAAAATCCTCTGGGAAACCCTCTCGCTCAGCAACACCTGAAAAGATCCTTCCTGCGAGGTAGTGGAGGGTTCCCAACCACATCCTCCTTATCTCGCCCTCGGAAAGGAGGGGCAGGAGCTTCTCGCGGAGCTCGCCAGCGCCCCTGCCCGTGAAGGTTGAGAGGAAAACGGATTCTGGCTCAAAACCCTTCTCGCGGATGAACCACGCGGCCCTGACTGCCAGACATGTTGTTTTCCCGGTGCCTGCACCACCGAGAATCAGGAGGTGGCCCTCGTGCTGGACCGCCTCAGCCTGCTCGTCCGAGAGACCAGCGAGAATAACAGTTTCGGGTTTTGGCTCCTCAAGCAAAGGCTCTATGGCAATCGCTTCACCGGGGGCCTCTGCCGATTTCGCGAGTTCGTCCAGCATCAGCTTCGCTGTTTGGAATCGCCTCTCAGGCAGGGGATCAAGGGCCCTTGCCAGGAAGCGGTTTAGCCCCGCGGTTATTCTCTGAACAGGTTTCGGTTTCCCGGATATCATCTTCCTGCGCAGGCCCTCGTAGCTCTCGTCCCAAAAGGGCGGGTGGCCAGCCAGGCACTCGTATATGACCGCGGCCGCGCTCCAGAGGTCAGATTGAGGGACCGCATGACCTTCCCAGACCTCAGGGGCCATGTATAGGGGGGTTCCGGCCATGGATGCGGAGAAACCTTCCCGCGACATTATCGCCGCGAGGCCGAAGTCCGTGAGCTTCACCTTCTCGCCCTCGGCCAAAAGGACATTCTCTGGTTTTATGTCCCTGTGTATTATTCCCCTCTCGTGCGCGTATTGGAGAGCCGAGAGGATTCCGGAGGCTACGCGAAGGGTCCTGGGCAGGGACAGCGGCCCCTCGTCAAGCAGGTTCCGGAGGCTCCTTCCATCAACATGTTCCATGACCAGAACCAGCCTGTCGTCTATGAGATCCGCTGAGTAGAACCGGACGATATTCGGATGATCAAGGGACGCCAGGACACGCGCCTCTGCCATCATGTCCTCGGCTTCGCGCTGCTTCGCTCGTGAGACCTTTATCGCGAACTCCTTCTGGATGATGGTGTCCAGAGCGAGAAACACATCCGCGAACTGGCCCCCTCCTATCCAGGAGAGGATCTCAAACTTGCCAAACCTTTGCTGGATCAAGGATTAAATTATATCGGATTGGCCAGGGTCTTTTCACCGAATAGTCCCTGGCACCTCGCCGGGGTTGACCATTTGGGGCAAAGCAACCCGGCTAAATTTGATTGGCCATTACCCAAATGGCGAGGTTCGTGAACCAACGCTACTTTCCCACCACGAACACCCGCGCCTCAACCCCCCTGACCATTGCGGCATAGACCCCTGGGCCGAGATCCGAAAGGCTTATTCTCTGATCAGGGCCCTCTACGGGATAAAACCTCACGAGTCTGCCGGTCGCGTCGTATATCTCAAGGTCCCCGGAGCAATCCGCGAGCGACGCGAGGGGCCCAGCGTCCGTGTAAAGAATCCTGAGCCTGGGTTCCCTGTCCCCAGCAGTCTCCCCGACCTGAAACGGGCAGTTTCCGTTCTCGTATGCGTTGACCAGATTCCCCATCGGGCCAGATGCCACCAGGTCAGGACACATGTCGTTGTTCAGGTCTGCTATGATTACCAGGTCAGCGTCATAAAGGTTCTCCACTATTTCTATCATGAAGCCAGTGCCCGTGTAGTAATAGCAAATCACCCAGCCATCTGCGGCCCCAACGACAATATCCCCGCCGGTCTGCGCGTTCAGCTCTCCAACATCAATGCCCTCTGCTCCGCCTGAGAGGCCAACGGCCTGCTTGCTGAAACCGCCAAGCGCGTTTCCCCAGTAGACATATGTGGCACCGGCATAGTAGTCGTTCACGGCTATATCCATGTAACCGTCACCGTTTATGTCCATGGGCCCAACGCCCCAGGCATACTGAAGGGTCGCGTCCTGGTAGCAAGAGGTGAAATTGTCCGAGCCGTCGTTCTTGAAAACCTGGAACGGGTCGCTCACGGCTATTTCAAAGTGGCCGTCTCCTTCCATGTCAAAGAGCCTGCAGCCGTGAGGGGAATAGAGAGAACCAACATATAACTGCGTAAAAATACCCCCACCGTCGTTCCTGAACCAGAGCACCCCGCCGCTTGTGCTCGCGGCTATGTCCAGGTCGCCGTCCGCGTCAATGTCCCCGATGTCAACCTCCCATACCGAGCCGGATGTCGGAAGGGTCTGGGAAGTGAAGGAGGAGCCGTCGCCGGAGTTGTAAAAGATATATATGCCTGAGTAGGAGTAGTCGCCAGTGACTATGTCCATATCCCCGTCCGCGTCAAGGTCTCCCGCGTCCATATATAGGGGGTAGCTGGCAGGGCCGACATAGTGCTGTGTGAATGTCCAGAAGCCGGAGTTCTCATACCAGTAGACCTGGGAGCCATAGGTGGCAGAGACCAGGATGTCTGGCCTGGCATCCCCGTTTATCTCTGCCACAGCGATGCCGTGGGGATAGTTGATCCCCGAAGCAACCGTGTGGGTTACATAGGTGCCAAAAAGAAGCAATATATCCATATCAGTCTCCCTCACAAAATGATAATGCCGGGCCTGGGGGAGGATCAAGCGCGGTTGCGAGCACCTGGCCGGGGCCAATATAATTATCGGTGGAGGTGCAGAGATGATGTTATTCTGTGTTGCCCTTTTTCAGGCCTACTGGTGGCCCATGTTCGGCGTTGACCTTCAGAACACCCACCGTATGACGGGCAAGGGCGCGATGACAGGGGTTCCAAGCCAAAAGTGGATATACACGGGTTCTTCAAATGATTGGGGCGAGACAGGGGTTTCCGCGCATGATGTCAACGGCGATGGTTTCACGGATGTCCTCTCAGCATTCTGGTCCGGAGGCACGGACGCGGTGAGGGGAAGCAACGGAACCCGGACCTGGGCTGTGAACATAGCAGACGCGTGGAACTCTGTCCCCGCGATAAGGGATGTCAACGGCGATGGGGTTAACGAGGTGTATGTCGGATCGTGGGGGGACGGGAACCTGTATTGCCTGAACGGGAACACTGGAGCCACAATATGGACGAGGGCTACGGGATCGTCGGTCTGCGAGAGCTCGCCAAAGGTCGCGGATCTGGACAACGACGGCGCCTACGAGGTCGTTGTCGGCGCGTGGAGCGGCTACCTGCTCTGCGCGAACGCGATAACCGGCGCGCAGGAATGGCTCGTCAACCTGGGCAGTGACATAGACCACGCTCCGGCAGTAGCCAACCTTGATGCGGATCCGGCCCTGGAAGTCGTCGTGGGCTCAGGCTCAACCCTACATTGTAGGGACGGCGCGACCGGCGCCCTAGAGTGGAGCGCGACCCTGGCTGGAACATTCGGCTGGGCATCTCCGCTCATTGCGGATGTTGACAACGACGGCTCGCTTGAGGTCGTGGCATCGGCCGGCGGGGTCCTCTACATATATTCGGCAAGCGGCTCTCTTGAAAGGCAGGCCTCGCTAAGCACGAGTTCAAATTCCTCTCCGGCCGCGGCAAACCTTGATGCTGATCCCGCGCTTGAGATAGTCGTGGGTTCATCAAACAACATGTATTGCGTTGATGGTGGGAGCGGGGCTATCCAGTGGACATACTCGGTGGGAAACGAGTGCCACAGGGGCCCGGTTCTCGTTGACATAAACGGGGACAACTCACTTGAAGTGATCGTCCCGAACAGGGGTAGCCAGCTCCTCTGCCTCAGGCCAAACGGGACGCTTCTGTGGTCATACACCGCGCCGACCACGGACATTCACGACCCAGCGGTCGCGGACATTGATGATGACAACTGCCTTGAGATAGTCGTCGCGCTGGCCGCGAGCTCCAACAACCTGCTTGCGCTTGATGACCCTGGCAACATGTCCGGATGCAGTGCGGTGGAAACAGAGGAAGGAGAACATGCCCCCAGCATCCAGCTCACGGCAAGAGCTGCCGGACTCTTCCTGGTTCTGCCCGAGGCAACTCCCATAAACCTATCCCTGTATGATCCGGCCGGAAGGCTCGCCGCCAGGCTCTTTGAAGGAGAGCTCCGGGCCGGCGAGCACCTTTTCACCTTGCCAACGCTTCCGAAAGGGGTCTACATAGGAATTCTGGAATACCCCGGAGGAACCAGAACAGCAAAGGTCAACATAAGGTAAATAGCCGATCGTCTGGATTATACTTTGCATGTGTTCAAGAGGACTCACACCTGCGGCCAATTGAGGGCATCTGATAACGGGAAATTCGTCAGGCTAGCTGGCTGGGTGAGAAGGATTCGCGACCTCGGCGGCCTGACCTTCATAGATCTCAGGGACAGGTATGGGAGGACACAGGTGGTCTTTGAGGAACCTGGCCTGGCGGAGAAGGCGAAGTCCCTGGGCAGGGAGTTTTTCATAGGGATAACCGGCAGGGTAAGGCTAAGGCCAGAAAAGGACAGGAACCCCGATCTGCCAACAGGGGATGTGGAGGTTGTGGCTGAGGAGCTCGCCGTCCTCGGCGAATCAAAGACCCCACCGTTCTTGATTGAGGACGAGACAGACGCCGCGGAGGACCTGAGGCTAAGATACCGCTACCTTGATCTGAGAAGACCGCGGATGATCCGGAACCTCACTATAAGGAACCGGGCCGCGGCAATAGTAAGGGATTGCCTCTGGAAAAGGGATTTTCTTGAGATAGAAACCCCCCTTCTGGCAAAGAGCACCCCGGAGGGAGCG
>CBFGJU010000037.1:0-4862 GCA_965649155.1 Caldifarciminota bacterium
GAGTCAGGAACAATTCCGCCCCCGGGCATTGAAAGCGGGCGCAATACCTGAGGCGGAACCCTGATCCGGAGGCGTCCATCTTTAGACGCTCGCCGAGCCGAGTTACGCGAGGCGAGTCAGGAACAATTCCGCCCCCGGGCATTGAAAGCGGGCGCAATACCTGAGGCGGAACCCTGATCCGGAGGCGTCCATCTTTAGACGCTCGCCGAGCCAAGTTACGCGAGGCGAGTCAGGAACAATTCCGCCCCCGTGGTTTCACCCAGGGAATTTTCCCTTCCGTAAATTCCCTGTGAACACAAACCGAAAAACTTTGGAAACCTTAAAACCCAGGAACTAACGAGTATGAAATACGCTATCATAGGCTCCGGAAGGATGTCAAGGGCGGTCCTGTATGATCTTCTGAGACACACAGAGACAGAGTTGATTCGTCTTGGCGATGTTGATCCGGAGAGGGCGAAAGAGCTTGCCGGGTTCTTCCGCGACGGCAGGATAATCCCGTCCGGGCTTGATGCCCGAGACCCGAAACATCTGGATTCATTCCTTGATGGCATGGATGTCTGCGTCTCAGCGGCCAGCTACACGGTCAACCTTGAGGTGACGCGTTCGTGCATCCGGAACAAAACCCACATGGTTGATATGGGCGGAAACAACGATGTCGTCAACTCGCAAAAGGCACTCTCGGATGAGGCCGCCAGAGCCGGCGTGACGATTGTCCCGGACATGGGCCTCGCGCCGGGCCTCGCGGATGTCCTCGGCGCGTCATTCGCGGACGAGATTGATCGCATCCACGAGATACACCTCAGGGTTGGCGGCCTCCCCCAGAACCCAAAACCACCGCTGAACTACGGACTCATATTTTCCGTGGAAGGCCTCATAAACGAGTATGTTGAACCCTGCCTGGTCATAAGGGACGGCAAGAGGCAGGTGGTTGAGCCTTTGACTGATATAGAGGACATAACCTTCCCGGAGCCTTTTGGAAGGCTTGAAGCCTTCAATACATCAGGCGGGTCATCAAATCTCCCCTTCATGTTTGAAGGCAGGGTTGACAATCTGGACTACAAGACCATAAGATACCCCGGCCACTGCGAGAAGATGCGGACCATGCTGGAGCTCGGCCTGATGAGCCACGAACCCATAGAGGTTGATGGGATTTATGTGAGCCCCCGAAGGGTTCTTGAGACCCTGATTGATTCGCACATCCCCCACATAGAGGATGATGTGACCCTCATGCGTTGCTGGGCAATCGGCCAGCAGGACAACGGTAGCCCCATCACGATTGAATACGAGATGGTTGATCACGCTTCCGGCGGCCTGACATCAATGATGAAAACTACCGGCTTTCCGGTTTCCGTGACCGCACGCATGCTCTCCGATGGCAGGATAAGCCAGAGTGGCGTCTTTTTGCCTTCGGAGTGCGTTCCTGTCTCCGAGATGATCCGCGAGCTGGCCGAGCTCGGTGTCAGGATAGAGAAGAGGGTAATAGTCTGAAGATCGCTCTAAAGAAAGGTCTCTTCTCATTTCCGGGCAAGGATAGAGCTCTTTTCTAGCCGCGCCCCAGATTGACCCGCGGCGTTCTTCCGTTGGGTATGTTATTGCTTTAGCTCTGCTTCCGCCTTCATAATAAATCTCTAGCCGGAGTGGCGGAACGGCAGACGCGGCGGATTCAAAATCCGCTGGGAGCTAAATCCCGTGTGGGTTCAAGTCCCTCCTCCGGCATACGCGAGGCTTTATGTGCGGAATAGTTGGATATATAGGCGAAAAGAGCGCTGACCTGGTTATCCTGGTTGGGCTTGAGAAGCTGGAATACCGGGGCTACGACTCCGCGGGGCTTTCCCTGATAACCGGTGAAGGGAAGATCCTTACCATAAAGAAAAAAGGCAGGATAAAGGACCTGGCAGACGCGGTTGAGGCCTCTGGCCTTCCGCCGGGGCATGTCGGCATAGGTCATACACGGTGGGCAACCCACGGCCAGGTCTCTGATGAGAACGCTCACCCCCACCTTGATTGTAAGGGCCAGATTTCCGTCGTTCACAACGGCATAATAGAAAATTTTGATACCATCAAAGCCAGACTCCTGGAGGGAGGCCACAGGTTCTGTTCCGAAACGGACACCGAGGTCATAGCCCATTTGATAGAGGATTATTACGACGGGAGCCTCCGTGATGCTGTGATAAAGGCAGTCCGAGAGCTTGAGGGCACATTCGCGATAGCCGTTATTTCGTCGGCTGAGCCGGACAGGATACTCGCGGCCAGGAAGGATAGCCCGCTCATCCTGGGAATAGGCGAGGGAGAGATGCTCCTTGCCTCGGACATTCCGGCACTACTCTCGCACACCAAGAGGGTAGTGGTAATGGAAAACGGGGAGGTCGCGGAACTCAGGCGCGATAGCTTTTCGGTTTTTGACTTCATGGGCAATCCGAAGGACAAGGAGATAAAGACCGTGGAGTGGGACGCGATAACCGCACAGAAGGGCCACTTCCCCCACTTCATGATCAAGGAGATTCACGAACAACCCGAGATATGCAAGGAGAACCTGGCCCGTTACCTCAGGGAAGAAGAGTTCGTTCTCCTGAAGGATACCAACCTTAGAAAACTCTTGTTGAACAAGAACCGCATATTCATCCAGGCCGCGGGCACATCCCTTCACGCGGGGAGGGTCGGGAAATATCTTCTTGAGCAGATGGTCAGGGTGCCCGCTGAGGCAGATTTTGCCTCTGAGTTCGTGTCCCGGAATCCCCCTGTTGACGACAAGACCCTCGCGATTGCCATAAGCCAGTCCGGCGAGACAATGGACACCCTGGAGGCTCTCCGCTACGCCAGGCAAAAGGGACTTGAGGTCCTCTCTATAGTCAATGTCGTTGATTCTTCAATAGCTCGCGAGTCCGATTATGTCATGTATATCAACGCTGGGCCAGAGATAGGCGTCGCATCCACTAAGGCATATACAGCGCAGTTGATAATCCTGATGATACTGGCTTTTGAGCTCAGCCACCTGAAGGGCTTTCTCACCGACGAGGAGGCCAGCAGTCTGATAACCGAGCTATACACCCTGCCGTCAAAGATGACCGCCCTGCTGGCGACCGAATCCCACATCATGCACATCGCCGAGAAGTATTATACCTCCGGTTACTTCATGTTCCTAGGAAGGGGCATAAACTACCCCACCGCGCTTGAGGGCGCGCTGAAGATGAAGGAAATAAGCTACATCCACGCGACAGGCTACGCCGCGGGGGAGATGAAGCACGGCCCTCTTGCCCTGGTGGACGAGAACCTTCCGGTCGTCATGATCAACCCTCGTGGGCCTGACTACGAGAAGACCTTCTCCAACGCGAAGGAGGTCTCATCCAGACATGGCAGGATAATTTCTCTTGTAACCGAGGGAGACGAGCGCCACGCTGAGTTTTCCGAGGAGACCATTTACATTCCGGAGGCCCATCCCCTTCTGTCCCCCATCCTGGCGATAATCCCACTGCAACTTCTCGCATATCACATCGCGGTTCTCCGCGGCTGTGATGTTGATAAACCTCGCAACCTGGCAAAGGTCGTGACGGTGGGATAGTTGGGGTTGTAGCAAGAGTCCTTTCGTCTAGTAATCGCTCCCGAATGACAGGTGGAAAATCCAATCAGGCAGGCCATCGTCCTTTTTGGAGAGTATCTTGCCCCAGTCCGTCCTACGGGCGAAGTCCGTCTTCAGGGTGAAATATCCCATGTAGAGCCTGAAGCCAAAGCCAACTCCAGCATAAAGCCCCGCGCCTGTTTCCGCTGGGTTGTTAAGCTTGTAGAGCCAGCCGGTCTTTTCAAACGGAATAAACGGCTCCCAGTCAAACCACGCCGCGCCCATGTCATAGAAGACCACGCCCCTGAGGCCCCCTATTTCCACGGGCAGGAAACCCAGCTTCAGGTGGTCTATGAAGGGTATCCTGAGCTCGGTGTTGAAAAGCGCGAGGTTCTGCCCGGTGAACCAGTAATCCGGATATCCCCTTATCGTTGTTGCGCCACCGGCATAGAGGGGCAGTGGTGTTTCCCCGAAACTGCGGCCTCCCTTGAGCCTCCACGCCCATATCCCTCTTGGGGTTATTCGCCAGTATTTTCTCAGGTCAACTATGCCTGTTCTCGTGTCCAGGCCTGAACCAGGCAGGCTCGTCCAGAGTCCCGCGAATGCCCTTTGCCCGGAAAGGGGGCCCGCGGCGTAGGAATATAGAACATCATCGTGAACCAGGCCCAGGTATGCCGTGAACTGGTTGTAGTAGTGCGTTCTCAGGGGCTGATATGCGTCAGTCATGAAGAAATATCTATACCAGGTCAGATATGAGTAGCCTATACCCGCTTCAAGGCGCCTGAACCTGTTGAATGGATAATAGGCCGCGAACTGCGCGCCCAGGTCCTTCTCAAAGACGACCGTGTCCCCGTTCTCGCCAGGCCACCAGTAGAGGTTCCAGAACTGGTATAGGTCAAGGACATAGTCCAGCCTGAGTGGTAGCCACAGGAAAGCCAGGTAAAAATTGGCGTCGGTTATGTTCTGGGAATAGACATCTGTCATGAACTCTATCCGGAAATTGCCCAGGACATCCGAGAAGCCCATCATCACCGTGCCATATGAGCCATAGGCAGAGGAATAGCTCATCCCGCCGGTGATCCAGTCCATGCTCATCTTGGTCGTGTAGCGGGTTTTCGGGGCCTTCGCGTAAAGCGCCGTATCCACAACCCTTGAAGGGGTTTCCATAACAGGGAGATTCATCAATGGCTCAAGGGGCCCTGTTCTCACAAAGACATCATATCCCCCCTCCCAGAGCATTGAGAACGCGAGCCGTTCCCTGTCGGATGACCAGGAGATGTCCTTGATCTCGGTAAGGAATTTTGTG
>CBFGJU010000038.1:0-4841 GCA_965649155.1 Caldifarciminota bacterium
CCCGATCGTCAAACGCGAGTCAATCCGCGGTGTATCCCTCCACCCTTATCTCGGATATGCAACAATCGGCCCACTTCGCGCCATCGGTGTAGACTCCGGCTATGGTGAAACGGAGATACCTGGTTTCCTTCTCGGGAACCACGAAGAACTGCATGTCTCTCGTGTCCTTGAACCTGAGTGATTGGCTCGTCCCATCGGAGAACTCCACCCGGAGCTCGCGCACCCTGTTGTTCTTGTAGAACCTGTCGCCTACATTGTCCCGGAATATCCTGTCGTAGCCGGGGATCACGCCTATTCTGGTTACAACGACCTTCTGGGGAAACGAGAGCTTTATCCACTCCCCGGTGCCATCGCCGTCATCCCCCTCTGACCAACAGGTTTCCCTGTCCCCGTCAACTGCGCTCGCGGGGCCGTATGTCCAGCCGTGCTTTTTGTCCTCCGGAAGGGACGACGAGGCCGTCGCGTTGGCTTCGGATGTGATGTCCACGACCTTTTTAACCTCTGGCTTTGGTTCTTCCTTCTGAGGCTTTGGCTTGATGAGATCACACGCGCCAAGGCCTATCCCAACCATGACGATCATGGGTATTTGCAGGAGCTTGCTCATGTTAAGATCTCCTTGTAAGGTTTCATTCGCATTCTACAGGCACATCCAGAACAGAGTAGTTCTCCCAGTCATAGGCGTTGAAGTGCCACCACTCGCTTTTGACCGGACGGAAACCCTCGCTTTCCATTGCCTCGCGCAGTATCCAACGGTTCTCCCTTTGCGCCGGAGTGAGTCCGGGCCAGTCCAGCTGGGAACGCTCTGAGAACTCGTCAAAACCCGAACCCATGTCCAGCTCGCGGCCAGCCAGGTCAACCACCGTGACATCCACAGCCGCGCCCCGGTTGTGAACCGAGGCCTTGTCAGGATTTGCGACAAAACGGGCATCCGGGGTCTTCTCCCACATGATATACTGGACTGACCTCGGCCTGTAGCAGTCAAAGACCTTGAGCCTGTAACCGCGCCGGGAAAGCCAGCCGTTGACGCGGACGAGGCGCCTCGCTAGGCCAAGGCGGACCATGCAGACAGGACAGGGGTAGAGAACCTGGCCCGTGAAGTTGTTCTCGGTGGCATACCTGATGTCCAGCACTATGGTAGAGTCAAGCAAGGAAAGGTCAACCAGCGCGGTGTCCGGAAGGGTGTCCCAGGGGGAGACCCTTGACGCGGTGTCACCAAGCGCAGAGTTCTCGGATTTCGTTTTCTCAGGGGCCGGCCTGCTGACGCACGCGAGGCCTACCAGATAAAAGAGAAACAGGGCCGCGAGTCTCATTTCAGGAAACCCTTCCAGAGGCCACTTGCGATCGCCGCGCTCGTCACCTGGTATCCGCGCTCCGCGGCCTCCTCTGCCCTGTGAAACTCCATGTAGCCGATGTCTTCTAGGGGAACATCTATCACCAGATCGGGCGCGCCTTCCCCGGTAAGGCTCTCTTCAACTATCGCGGACTCCATCGTGAGGACGGCCTTTTCCGTGAGCCTGAATATGTTGAACTCCCGGAGGCGCTCTATCTCATTGACTATCTCCGCCAAAAGCTTCATCTTCTTCTCAACGCCGAGTGGCTTCTTGAGGGCGAGTCTCTTTAGCTCGTGCTTCCTCCGGGATATGACATTCACGGCCAGGACCCTTTCCGCGCCCATGTCCCGCGCGACCCTCACGGGCACCGGATCCAGGAGTCCGCCGTCAACCAGGATCATCTTGCCCCTTCTGAGGGGAGGAAAGACCCCTGGTATGGAAATGGAGGCCCTCACTGCTGGGGCAACGAGGCCGGAATCAAAAACCAGTTCCTGGCCCTCAATGATGTCAACCGCGACGCACGCGAACGGGGTGGAGAGCTCCTCAATCTTTCGCTGGCCGAAGAAGTCAACCAGGAACTCCTCTATCTTTGACGCGTCAAAGAGCGCGGACGCTGAGGGCTTTGCCGGAATGAAGTCAGAGGCCTTCTTCTTGGTCCCGGATACCATCCTGGTTATGCCGCGCATGATGTGCGACCTGACCCCATCCGCGCAGAAAGCGCCCACCAGCGCGCCCATTGAACAGCCAACGACCAGATCGGGCTTGAAGCCGGCCTCCTCAAGTGCCCTGACGACCCCAACATGCGCGAAACCCCTGGCCGCGCCACCTCCAAGGACGAGAGCGTTACGATATTGCAGGCCCATGGCAAGATTATGAAGCGGGAGCGATGGCAGGGACAATCCGCGCTACGCCGCTAAGAAGAATCATTTGCGGTGGTTCACGAAACGCCCGGCGAACGAGGCGGGTGATTTACTCACCGGTCTCAGCATCCCACACATAACCTTTCTTCAAGAGGCCCGTCATGTCAGCGTCCGGGCCAAAGGCCTCCGCGAAGAGGGCCGGGAAACTGCCGGAACCCATCCTGTGGACGAGGCTCCTGCCGGCGACCTCAAGGCCATCAATCTCAAGGATGGGCCTCGTCCCCTCTGGCATTTCGTAGATGACCCCGGTTATCCTTCCCCACTCCGGCCTCTTGCCCTCCTGGCAGGAAACGAGGCCGAAGCCTGTGGGCAAAACACCCAGGAGTCGTTCCGAGAGCGCTGAAGGATCATCCGCGTCAATCTCAATGTGAAACATCTCCGAGACGGATGCAATGCCAAGCGGGGCCGGGGGGCCGGAGCTGATCCTCGGTCTCATCACATAACCCATGGTGCGGCCGAGCAGAAAGCCAGCCCTCGCTATTGACCTGACCAGGACCCTCATGGTATCGTTCCCGGACAGGAACCGGGCCGGGCCGTGCTTTGAAAGGGTGAGGACAAAACCCCTTGTCACGCGATCAGGGGCCGTGGTTTTGATCTCAACAGGGCGAGGGGCCGGTTCGCGCCTGGGAAGGCCAAAGCAATTTGGCCAAGCATCTGACCTGAACGGGCCGCAATCCACGCAATCCCCATCGCGGCAGGATGGGGTCATCTCACCCTTCATGGCCATTGCCCTCTCGGACAGGAGGAAATCCCGGTTCAGGCCCGGATCAATAACATCGTAAGGTAGCCGCGAACCGGGCTCCTTTGCTTTCATGTAGTCTTCAACCATGAGCCCGCACGATTCAAATGCCCCTTTCCAGATCTCAGTCCTCAATCCCTCCTTCCAGTCGTCAAACAGCGCACCTCCTCTGTAGGCCGATAGAATAACCGCGGCCAGGTCCTCCCCTCCCCTCGCGAGGATGCCCTCCAGGGTGGAACCAAAGGGGTCTTTCAGGGTTAAAGAAAGGTTCCTGGCCTTTGCCTCTGCTTTCAGCAAACCGAAACGCTCGCGCGAATCATCTGGGCTGATCTGGGCCTCCCACTGAAAAGGAGTGAAGGGCCTGGGAACGAAGGTAGCGAATGAGGCTTTTATACCTAAGGAAGGAAAAGATCTGGCCATGTTCCTGAGGAACCTGGCGGTCTCGGCGAGATCGTCCTCTGTCTCTGTCGGAAGTCCTATAATGAAGTATAGCTTTATGTGTTTCACCCGGAAGCGCCGGGCGGCCTCAAGGCTCTTCTCTATCGCCTCCGGTGGGACCGATTTGTTTATGACGCGCGCAAGCCGGGCCGAGGCGGTCTCAGGCGCGAGGGTAAATGATGATGTTCTTGAACCCTCAAGAAGCGGAAGAAGGTCATCCAGCGCGTCGGCCGGCAGGGAGGGCACGGAAACCCTCACTCCGGGAAAGTTTTCCCTTATCCCGGCGATGACCTCGGCCAACCAAGGATATTCTGACAGAGAGAAACCGGAAAGCCCGACCTCTTCCCAGCCAGTTGCCCTCAAACCTTCTCGGATGAGATGCAATGCCTGGTCCGGCGGCCTGGTTCTCAGCGGCCTTGAACAGAACCCTCCCTGACAGAATCTGCACCCAGCAAGGCAACCGCGGGTCAGCTCCACCGTTAGCCTGTCGTGGGTTATGCCGATGTTCGGAACAACAGGGCGCGAGGGCGAAAGGGGAAGGTCTGCTATTCGCCTTTTGGAACCGGAACTGAATCCGGGAACATAAACTCCTTCAATTCGCGAGAGCTCGCGGAGGGCCTCGTCCCTCCTGAGTTCCCTCGCGGCCCAGGCCAGGAGAGGCCTTTCCATCTCAACAAGGACATCCTCGCCATCCCCAATGACAAAAGCGTCAATGAAACGAGACATGGGAAGGGGGTTCGCAGTGCAGGGGCCTCCGGCCAAGATTAGGGGATGGCAGTCATCCCTTTCCAAGGACAAAAGGGGGATCCCAGAAAGATCAAGGATTTTGAGCGCGTTGGTGTATGTGAGCTCGGTCTGCAGGGTTATGCCTATGACATGAAAATCCGAGAGCGGGGTCTTTGTTTCCAGGCTGAAGAGGGGAATGCCTTCCTTTTCCATCACGGCCATCGCGTCAAGCCAGGGCAGGAAGGCCCTCTCAGCAGAGACGCCCGGTCTCGCGTTGAGGATCTCATAGAGTATTGCGAGGCCGAGGTTGCTCATCCCCATCTCGTAGACATCCGGATAAACCAGGCACCAGCGGAGAAGCGCGTCGTTCTTTATTGATGAATTGACCTCGCCGCCGGTATATCGGCCGGGCTTCTGGAGTCGGAGCAGGTGGGGAGAGAGGGGATGGGTCAAATCAGGAATTAAAAATGTTTTAGGGTGATACCATATGAGGCCGACCTGCGAGGCAATGACTAAACATCCGTATGAGATCTAGAATCATGGGTCAGGTTTTTCAACCTGACAAAAGGCCTCATCCACCCCCATCACTTTTTCTCTTCACCAAATCCAACCAGAGAAAGGATTACCCTCTCCGCACAGTCGCCACGGCGGGGGCCGAGCTTGATTATCCGGGTGTAGCCGCCGGGC
>CBFGJU010000039.1:0-4826 GCA_965649155.1 Caldifarciminota bacterium
ACGCGAGCCTGAACCGCGTCGCGGCTTGGGTAATTGGCACAAGGGCCGTGATGAAGGCTTTCCTTTTCGCTCTACTGGAACCAACCTCCTTGCTCCGGGAATACGAGAACAGCGGGAGGAACTTCGCTAGGCTGGGCCTGTTGGACGACGCGAGGACAATGCCTTTTGGAGCGGTCTGGGACAGGTTCTGCCTGGTCAACCGCGTTCCCGTTGGCCACCTTTGGATTGAGGAGATAACGGCCTACGAGCGAGATGTCCTGAGCAGGAGGGACTGATGGCTGTCATGAGATAAACCAATCCCTATTGTTCCAGCAGGGTCCTGTAATAAGCCTTGATGAGCTTCTGCATCTCCGGCGGGTATCGCCAGAACTCCTCGGAACGAGCAGACTGCAGGAGGGACTTCCTTATCTGCTCCCTCTCTGAGGGTTTCGGAGGAACGGGAGTGAAGGGTTTTCCGGTCTCAGATTCCCTTTTGGGATTGAATTCCTGCTTTTTGATTGACTGCTGGGCCTCAAGCAATCTGGTGTAAATGTTCTGCTGTTTCTTCACGAGCTCCTCGTCCAGCTGTTTCTGCCTCATCATGTCCTCAACCTTCTTCATCTCCTCCCGCGCGCCCTCCAATGCCTGTTCAAGTCCCTTCGCGTCCGGGTTGTTCTTGAGTGCCTGCTGGAGGGCCTCCAACTGCCTCCTGATGGCTTCTTGCTCCGCGGCCATTGCCAGGAGGCGCTGGCCAGCCATCTCAGGAGTGATGCCGCCCTGCTGTAGCATCTGGAGGAGACTCTGCGTCTGGGAGTTCATCTCGCCCTGGGCCTTTGCCATCTCAGCGAGCTTCTTCATGGCCTCAGCCATGCCCGTTGAGCTCCCAGCGCACTGACACGCCTGCTGGGTCTCAAACAGCGCGAGGGCCGCGAGGTTGAGCTCTGCCATTGCCTCGTCCGGGTTGGCCCTCTGGCCCTCAGCCATGAACTCAAAGAGCCTCTGGGAACCGAGGAGATATGCGTATATCCTGGGCGGAACGAGCGCGGTCATCTTCGCTATCTCATCAAGCCGGTCCCTCGCTGACTTGACTGCCGCGGCCATGGCTTTTGCCCTGGCCCTGAACTCGTTCTCGTCCTTTATTTCGTGCATGTCAGGCACCTGTCCGGAGATAAAAATGACCTCCTGCCTCAGGGCAGAAATGGCCTTTATTACCTCCTCCTTTCTCCTTCCGGTCAAGGATGAGGAAGCTGAACCGAGCGATGACGCGGCCTTCCTGAGGGCCTGGGCCGCGGATGACTGGCTCTGCTGTGCGCCCTTCTTGTTCCCCTGGGACAACTGCTGGGTTGCCGACCCTGCCTCTCGCGCGGCCTGGGAAAGCTCGTTCTGCGAGAGCTCCTCAAGGAGCTTGCCCTCCTGCTCTCCGGCGGCCGAGAGCTCCTTGCCCAGATCGCCAGCCTTGTCTCTGAGATTCTCAACCTGCTCGGTCAGGCGCCCCTGTTCCTGGGAAAGCTGGGAGATAGGGCCTTTTGTCTCAGTCTCCCTTTCAAGGGCCTCTTGGGCCGCGGCGAGCCTCTCGGCCTCGGCCGCGAGCTCCTGCAGGCGGAGCTCCTGCGCGTAGCGTCTGAGAAGCTCCTCTGTCCTCTCAAGGCGCTTTTTGAGCTCCTCCTGGTTGAGCTGAAGGTTCTTCATGGCCTCCTCAACGGCCTTCCTGTCCAGGCTCTCAATGGCTTTCTGCAATTCCTCAAGGGATTTCCAGAGCTCCTCGGTCATGACCTCGCTCATGAGCTTCTGAACCTCAGCGAGCTTTTCCAGGAGCTCCGGGTCGTAGCTGGGCAGTTGGGATAACTCCTGGAACTGTGCGCCCATTTCCTGGGTTGCTCTGGATACCTCCTGCGCAAGATCCTGCGCCTCGGCAAGGGCCCGCTCTATCTGCTGGCGCTGCTCCCAGCTGAGCTCTCTTGAGGACTTCAGGATGTCCCCAACCTCCTGCATCTTACGGGCCAGGGCTTCTGCCTGAGACCTTAGGTCACCAGCCTTCTCGGAGGCTGACTCGGACGCCTCGGCCGAAAGCCCGAATATCTCCTCCATGGAAGGGAACCGGACGCGCAGGGAGGGGGTGGCGCTCTTCTGGCCACGGGTATCAGTGGCCTCTGCCCAGACCAGGGCCTCATCGCCGGGTAGCATATCCATGCCGGAGAGGGAGACGGTGGCCTGGCCCGAAACATCGGATGATCCAGATCTGAACGGCACCGTCGCGGACTTTCTGGTTCCCTTCAGCTCCCAGTTGACCGAAACCGAAGCGAGGCCTATGTCGTCCTCTGCCTGGACGAGGACGGGAACGCGCTCGTCGTCCGGGAGATAGACATCGGACTCAGGCTGGACTATCCGGAGGGTCGGCGGATTGTCGGGTATGACGCCTATCTCCAGCTTTCTGGGGCTTTTCGTCCAAAGAGGGCCCTTTCTGATGGCTATCTCAAGCACGCCATCTTCCTGGAGGATCAGGGTGGTTCCGGGCAGGGGCCTTCCTTTCCAGATTAGGACCGCGGAGTCTCCGGTGTGCTCAAGGGATACCCGAACTACCCCGCCCTGGTGGCCCGTGACCGAGACAGGGTCTTCTATCTCGGCCTCCCTGGCCCCGAGGGTGGCTGGTTGTTTCAGCCAGACCTTGATCCCCTTCAGATAAGGCCTCTCAACGGCCAGGAGGTTCCTTACCGAAAGGGTGTCTTCACCCGACAGAAGAAGGGCGGTGTATCTTCCGGGCGCGAGCCTTCCGGTTTCCATCCGGGACTGGGCCGCGAGCTCCCTGGTCTCCGGGCCAACCAGAAGGACGCGGGCGCGATCCGGCTTTCCAACCAGGGACATCCTGGTTCCCTCGTCGGAGAAGAACGCGGTTTTCTCGGCAAAAAGAAACCCCACTGCCCCGCGCTGACCCATGAAGTCATGGGGGGAAAGGGCGACCCTGAGGCAAAGGAGGCTCCCAGACGCAAGAAATATGGTCATCACGAGTGGCCTTATCCTGAAGACCCTCCTGGCAGATGGCCCGGCCGCGGCTATCCTCTCATTCAGCCTGGCCAACAGGTCGGGGCTAGCGCTTGACCGGAGCTCAACCCAGGAAATGAGGTATTCGGAGAGGGACGGGTTCGCCTTTTCAATTAACCAAGCTATGTTCCTGTCCGGGAGGGAACGGGTCAAGCGGAAAACGAACCAGGAAAGGCCGACCGGAAGGGCTATAGCGAACCACACCGAGGAATCCCAGGGGAACAGCGCGGCCGTGGCGAGCGCCGAGGCCACGAAAACCAAGAGTGCCTCCGCAAAAGACGCGGCGATCGCGAAGAACCTCGCCCTTATGAGGATCAGATTCCCACCCCCCCTTCGGAAAACACCTCAGCGAAGGCCCAAAAAGCCTCTTCGTCAAAAAGAACTATTCTGACCTCATCCGGAGCAGAGGGGTTGTCCGAGAAGGCGAATATCTCCTCTCGCATAAGCCTGGCAGATTCGGCGAGGGGGAAGGCGCCAACGCCTGTTCCCATTGCCGGAAAAGCGACAACCCTCGCGCCTATCTCGGCCGCTCTTAGCATGGCGTTTCTGGTCGCGAGACGGATCTTCGTCTCGTCCGTTCTGAAATCAAGGGCCATGGTCGCGGCGTGGATCACATGCCTGGCTGGCAGAGAGCCAGCTCCGGTGACCCAGGCCTCGCCAACAACGCCGGGGGCTTTTGACCTGGCTTCTTCCTCTATCTCGCGGCCACCTGCTCTTTTTATGGCGCCAGCGACGCCTCCACCCATGATCCCAGCAACATTAGCCGGGTTGACTATCGCGTCCGCGTCCTCGCGGGTTATGTCACCCTTTTTTATCAGTATCCTCACCCTTTTCGTCCTCCACCTTTGCCCTTCCAAGCTTGACGCGCTTTCCTATGAGCTCAATGTAGAAACCGCAGGAAGGGTTTGAACAGACCCACGCGGAGGCCTCCTCGGTGTCAAGGGGCAAAAGCTCTCCCCTCTCGCAAAGCTTGCATTTAGGGTATTCCATGATTTCCTCCATTTGTTTCTCACTCAACATACACCGGCGACAGGGCCGTCTTTCCAACCAACATTGCCCCGGATGAACCGAGGCCGTGAAAATCCTTCTTGTCCAGGGCCGAAACCCCCACTGTCCCAATGGGAGGCAAAACATAGGCTCCGGGGACGGTTCCGGTATCCGGGTATAAAAGGTTCTCCGTGTAGAAAGAGTAAACCGGATCGTGCCCAACCACAGCGTGGTTGTCGTAATACGAGAGCTCCTTTGCCATTGGCGGGACATTCATGCTCCAGCGAACGAGGAGGTCCGAGTATGAAGCCACCGTGTCCTGCGCGGGTGGTTCGTTGATCAGGACGCAGTAGGAGGGCATCCGTATGGTGTCCACGCCGTATCTGCCGAGGTAGAGGACCTTTATCCTGTATGTTTTTCCCTCCTGGATGGGCAAATCCCTCGCCCAAAGCGCGGACGCCGTCGTCATCGTGTCAACTATGGTGTCCAGGCCGGATATGAGGTAAACGGTCGCTCCGGGGATAAACGGGCCTTCCGCGCTGTCCTGCCGAACCTCAAGCCTGAGCCAGGCGGATTGGGGAAACGCTGGCGAGGTATCGGTCACAATGAGCCTGCCGGAGATAAAGAGATCGTGGGTTCCCAGGGGTTCCTTGACCACCACGAAGGCTGAGTCCCTTATGCCCTCGTAGGAAGCCCTGAGGTAGGCATAGCCGGGGTTCCACGCCTCAACAACCCCCCACTCGTCAACCGTGATGATAAAAGTGTCGGATACATCCCAGGACACGGTCGCGCCCGGAACAGGGTCTCCATACTGGTCAATG
>CBFGJU010000040.1:0-4806 GCA_965649155.1 Caldifarciminota bacterium
CGCGTATCTGAAGCCCCTCTGGCCGTATTTCCCAGTGGATCGCTGAACTCTTGATGTTATTATCACCGAGCACGCGCCCCCGCCAGCGTGGGCCTGGCCAAGGGCTATTCCCGGCAGTGCCGATCTCGTCTCGCCCTTTTTGTAAAAGATAAGGCAGTGTCTTTCGGGATCATATCTGTATAGCCCAGGCTCAAGGCCCTCAACCTCGTGAACAGCGACCACCAGCTCGGTGGGATAAAGCGCACCCGCGGAAGGCGTGGCCCGGAGCGCGTGGCCGTTGAATTCGCCTGTTATTCCAGCGGTGTAGTATAAGAGCGCGGAGAGCTCGGAGATTGTTATTTTCTCATCCGCGAGCTCGCGCCTTGACCTGCGGTTCTTGATGGCCGTGGAGAGGCTGATCTCCAACTCAGGCGCGGGAGGCAGGCTTATCTCCGCGAATGTATCCCTCAGGCTCAGGTTGGCCCAGGCTGTTTTTATCGTGGTTGTCTCGTAGAACCCTCGCCAGTCGGTTTTCGGGTTGTCCCCGGAGGCCTCGCACGCGCTCGCGAGGATGAAGCATATAAATGAACAACGGTTCATCCGGGCCTTCCCACCGGCAATAGGAGCATGGGCAGTTCGTCGGCTGGCAGGCCCAGGACCTCAGAGACAGCGTCGTCATCAAACGCGCCAACCCAGACAGTTCCGTAGCCCAGGGCGACAGCGGCCAGCGAGAGGTTCTCCGCGGCCGCGGCGGAGTCCATTATGGCGTATCTGAAGCCTCTTTCGCCGTATCTGTCCAGTGTCCTCTGAACCTTTGAGGTGAAGACCACGACGCACGCGCAATCCTCCACGAACTCCTGCTCAAGACAGGCTATCGCGAGGGATTTGCCGATGTTCCCCTTCCCCTGTGTCCAGAGCTTGTGGTGGAGCCAATCATACCGATATATGCCGGGCTCAATCCCCTCAACCCGGTATGGGACAACCAGCAGTTCGGTTGGGTGCCTGGCTCCGGCCGATGGCGCGGCACGGAGGGGTGTTCCCTGCTTGTCCCCCGTGACGCCGCCGGCGTAGAACAGAAGCGCGGAAAGCTCGTGCAGGGTAAGGGAGTCCCCGGTAAAACTCCGGATTGACCTTCTCGCCCTTATTGTTTCGGAGACCGCCATTTTGAGCCTGGGTGGTTCAGGGAGTATCAATTCGCCTCTTTCGGAAGCCAGCTCGGTCCTGGGCGGTTTTGCCTTGTTTATCTTCGTTTTCTCGTGAAAGGCTTTCCAGTCCATAGGCCTAGAGTATAAGATCGGAAAGCGGGAACGAGCAACGAGGAATCTCCTCACGCGTCCACATGCACGAAAGCTCGGGAGACACCCTTGATTGATTCAACCCTCTCCTGGACAGCGGCGCCAATGTCGTGCGCCTCGCGGACGCTTATATCCGGTGAAACCGTGATTATCACCTCAACATGCAGTTCCGCGCCGACATAGTGAGCCCTTATCTCTGAGACGCCTATGACTCCAGCGGTCTCACCCGTGAGACGCCTTATCTCACGGACAACCTCGTGCCCTGGCGCCTTTCCCATTAGATAAGATAGGTTTTCCCTTATGACCGAGAACGCGGAGGCGAGAACCCATATCCCGACAGCGACGCCTGCGATGGCGTCCCATATGCCGGATAGGAGGAGTCCCACCAGGGCCACGCCTGAGGCCCCGATGTCCGCGAACGCGTCCAGAGCGGTTGATTTCAGGATCGGGCTCCTGGTCTTTTTTGACTGGATGAGGAACAGCGGACCCAGAAAAAGCTTCATGCCCACGGATACCGAGAGAACAGCTATACCCAGCGTTGTGATCGTTGGCCTGTGTCCGGATATGATCCCTTCCACCGATCCTCTCACTATCTCCAGCGCGACCATGGAAACGAATATCGCGACCACGATGGCGCCCAGGGGCTCTGCCCTGCCGTGGCCAAACGGGTGATCCGTGTCCGCGCGTTTTCTTGACCAGAAAGCGACCAGGACTAGTATTGTGTAAAGCAGGATGTCCGTTCCGGAGTTGACCGCGTCTGAGAGGAGCCCCAGGCTATGGGTTCCTAACCAGGCGATGGTTTTCAGCGCGAACAAAAGCGCGTTGACCAAAACACCCAGGAAAACTATCTTTCCGACCCGTTTCTCATCTGCCATATTCAGCCAGGCCCAATGCCTCTGCCCTGTTCGGAGAGGGCTCAAAACCCAACAGTTTCTTCAGACGGAAACCAGCCCTGATAAGGTTTCTGTGCGACACGGAGAGCGCCCTCATGTCCTTGCCAAATGTTATGACCTGCTCCGCATCTCTCATTCCCCTCGCGCTCTCCGCGAACACTGGCCCCCTTTCGGCATTCACCAGAAATACATTGACCCCCTTTTTATCAATATCCTTCAGGTTGTCCAGGGTGACGAATACCTTTCCGGAGAAGCTGGCATCCGCGGATGCCGTCATATCAGAGAGGAGCTCCGGTTTCACATCAAACGCGACAACCCTCCTGACCCTTGCCGAGAGTCCCAGGCCAAGGAAATAACCAGCACCGGCCTCAAGAACGCTCGCGCCCGGCCGGATGATCTCGCTCACAGCCTCAAGAAGTGCTTTGTGCAGGAATGGGTTCTCCGGCCACGGTCCTCCTGGGGTCATCCTGTAGACAGCGGCCCCTATCCTCTGGAAGATGTGGTGCTCGCCGAAAAGTCCCCAGACTCCCCTTCCCTCGCACTCCTCAGCAACCCCTGTTATGTCAGGCGAGAGCCGGGAGATCTTCTCTCCCAGCATTCTTGATTTGACGGGAAGCCTTGTTATCAGCGATACAACAAGGTTTTGCGGGTCAGGCGAACCATAGAAGGCTATCCCGGTTATCTTTCCTCTCTCAACCCTTTTGTCGTAGAAGCTGACGCCCTCCTCCTTGAAGAATCGCTTTATCCTCTCAAGGAGCGCGCGCTGATCCGCTGGCAGGTGTGGACAATCCCAAAGGTCAAAGACCTGTCCCCTCGCGACTGGCCAGCCAAGGTAGACCATATCCTTGACCTTCTTCGCTGAGAAACGAGGCCTCGCGAGCCACCCTTCCTCCGGCCCCTGCCACACCCGTTCGGGTTCCGCGCCAAAGGCCTCGTATATGGTCTTGGAAATCAGCCGGGACTGGCCCTCTCTGTTCACCTTCTGCAATGAGCAACCAGGACAGGTCTCACCGAGCCTGCAGGGTGCGGTTCGCTCAAAACCCCGAACTGAAAAGTTCCGCGAGCGCCTGGTCAAAGAGGCTGGCAAACGCTTTTCTGATTCCATCTTCCTCGGTCTCGGAGCCGACCCTGTATATAGCCCATCCCTGGTAGGCTTTTGGTTTCAGGTAGTATTCCTGCTTTGCTACATCATAGAAGGACACCCTTGCCCTTATGGTTACCCTGTAGGTGAGTATTTTCCCCGAAGCGTCGTATTCCTCCGGGTCCTTCCTGAACGAGCTGACCTCCCCCTCGGCTATGAGAGCGGCCTCGGTCTCCCCTACCAGTTCCAGCCTCCCGTCCTTTCTTATCCGCTCGCCCAGGACATCGGTCGCTGTGGTCTGAATGCCCTGCCTGGGTGTGTTGTTGGTGAAGAGCTTCACATGGGTCTTGCGGAGCTCCTTCGGGAAAAAGCCGGAAAACGAATAGACGCACCCGGAGAGGGCTATGAGAGCCAGAACCAGAGGCTTGCGCACATTGAAAATATAAGGCCGTGGATTGGGGGGGCGCAACGCGAGGCCTATTTCTCTTTCCCGTTTTTCTCCTCTGCCAGCCTCCTCTTAGCCACCTTGCAGTAATCCTCGGAAATGTCAATGCCGATGTAGCGCCTTCCGGTTCTCGCGGCAACGAGCGCGGTTGTTCCGGTTCCAACGAACGGGTCAAGCACAACATCCCCCTTGTATGAGAAAAGCAAAAGCAGTCGCCTGACCAGCTCCTCCGGGAACACGGCCGGGTGGCCCAGCTTTGCCATTCTCGTCTCAGGTGCTATCTCCCACTTTCCATAGACCCACTTTTTGAACTCCTCCCCGGTTATGTCAATGTCCTCGCGCCTGCCCCCCTTCCTGTGCGTGCCCTTCGCGAACACCTCCACGAACTCCCAGGTGTATCTCAGGTATGGCATGGATGGCGAGCGCCAGGAACCCCACGCGGTGTATTTCGCGTTGTAGTTGTGCTTTTCCCAGAGTATCTCGGCCTTCCAGAGCAGGCCAAGGCTCATGAGTTGCAGGGAGATCAGGTGGTGGGTCGGGACATAGTCAGAGAAAAGCGGCTGAACATTCACGGCTATCCTTCCCCCAGTGACCAGGACCCGCTCACACTCGGCCCATATCCGCCCCAGTTTCGCGAAGTAATCCTCCCAACGCTTTGTGTCCTCATCCTCAGCGTATTCAAGGCCGAACTGATAGGGCGGGGATGTGACTATGATGTCTATGCTTTCTCCTGGAATCTGCTTGAGGACCTCTTCCGCGTCGCCGCATATTATCCTGTCCAGGAAGGCGGAAAGATCCGGATGTGCGCTCGTTTCACCGGACGGGTTGGTTTCCATAGCCAGGCTTGACATTATCCGCTCCTTCTCTCCCTCGTCAAATAACCCAGCCATGAAACCCTGCCCTCCCCTTAGGGCCTTCTTTAGGGCCTTGGCCTTGACCTTGGGAGGCCTTTTTGTTTTCATCGCAGTATGAAATTTTAAGCCAGAGGTTTATGCTCCGGCCACCCCCGATCCCCCAAACCCCATAGTCCCGGTTCCTTCAACCCACTTCCTGCGCAAAATCCCTTCCCAGGCGGAACCGAAGGTCTCTCCTGCGCTACGCTTGGAGACTTTC
>CBFGJU010000041.1:0-4803 GCA_965649155.1 Caldifarciminota bacterium
CAGGGGCCAGTTCCGGCGCCTGAGCCAGCATGAAAAAAGCCAGAATGCCTGTCATTAAAGCCTCCTTCAGGTCATCAGAAGATCAAAGATGAACTTCCATCCTATTGTTTCGGCTACTGATCCCAGAATAACAAATAAGACGGTGATCAGCTTGAAGATGTCCTCGGCCTTCACGGTCGCTATCTGCAGGGCGTCTCCTGACAGATAAGCGGATGCGGCATAGAGCTCCTCGCCTATGAGGGTGTAGTCGCAGGATGCCACGAAGAAAGGCAGTTGGTCTGTTGCTGATGTCCCCGCGACCTGTATCGCGCCGACGGATTGTCCGACCTCAGCGAACATAAGGCTCTCCGCGTAGAAATATCCGAGCAGGAATACGGCGCCGGCCTTTTCCCTTATGGCGACGCCGTTGACAGCGGCCGCATAGGCGAACTGCTCCGGAGACACGAAGAATATGTCGTCCTCGTTGTAGAGGTCAGGTCTGCCAGCCTCGGTGTATGCCTCCTTGACGACCTCCTGGCTCGCGGCCATCACCAGCGGGTCATTGTTCGGCACGAGGAGCTTCGTCTCGTAATCCGCGGCCTTTCTGCCTATGTGTTTCAGGATCGTGAGCGCGGCAACCGTTGGCAGTTCGCTTATGGTGCTCAGCCCGTGGATGAAAAGTATGGGCCTGCCGAGCTCGGTTGCCCTGCCCACCGCGTTGTCCAGCTCCTCAAGGCCGGCTATCTTCCGTATGGACATGGTAATGCCCCCCCTCGCCATGAACAGGTAAGCGAAGAAGACCAGGCCAAAGCTCAGCAGGAATATCAGGTTGTTGATCCTCGTGACATCAAACCACGCTGGCCTGAACCTGATGGAGCTTGGTGCTGATTCCGCGGTTTCCTCGCCGCTCACCGCGGAGATGACGAAGGTATATGTCTCGCCAGGCTTGACATCAAAATGCTTGTAGCGGCTGTATTCCTGGCTGGTCGTGGCGAGATAAACCTTCTCTCCGGACGAGTCCACCAGGTATATGTCGTAGAACTCGGCTCCGGGACTCCTGTCCCAGATTACCATGAGGCCAGAGGTGGTGTCTCCGACGCATGCCACTCCGCGGATGTTGCTCGGCGGCAGGAGACAGGTGAGGCCCAGGAGCATGATCATATCCGTCTGCCTCCCTGCTCGTCTGGCCAGAAACCCCCTGTCATGTTCCCTCCCTCCAGTCCGAAAGGTATTTGACCTGTTCCGGTCTGAGTTCCTCCAGGCCCATTCCCATGTGCCTGAGCTTTGCCCTCGCTATAATATCGTCTATCTCCCTTGGCAGGGTATAGACCTTTCTCTCCAACCTGCCCTGGTTGTCCTTCAGGTATTTCGCGGCAAGGAACTGGTTCGCGAAGCTCATATCCATGACCTCAGCGGGGTGGCCCTCCGCGCCGGAAAGGTTGACCAGTCTGCCGTCCGTGAGCAGATATATCCTCCGGCCGTCCTTGAGCCTGAACCGCCTCACGCCTGGCCTGGCCTCGGTTTCTTCGGATGACATCTTGACCAGCGCGGGTATGTTTATCTCAACATCAAAGTGGCCCGAGTTCGCCAGGATTATCCCATCCCTCGCGTGAGCGAGGTGCTCCTCGTCAACAACATGCTTGTTCCCGGTCGCGGTGACCAGGATGTCGGCCCTGGACAATGCCTCCGAAACGCTCACGGCCTCAAACCCGTCCATCACGGCCTCAAGGGCTCTCACGGGATCAGCCTCAGAGACCAGGACCCTCGCGCCTGAGCCGCGAGCCCTCTGGGCTATGCCCTTTCCGCACCAGCCGTAGCCGGCAACCGCGAAGGTCTTACCCGCGAGGAGGATGTTCGTCAGCCTGAGGATTCCGTCTATGGTGCTCTGGCCAGTGCCGTATCTGTTGTCAAACAGGCACTTTGTCAGGGAATCGTTGACCGCTATTATCGGGTATAAGAGCACCCCCTCGCGCTCCATTGCCCTGAACCTTATGACCCCGGTCGTAGTTTCCTCGGTGCCGCCCAGAGCGCCACTTGCCATATCCGGGGCCTCCCTGTGGATATAGGATGTCAGGTCTCCCCCGTCGTCCATGGTGATGTGCGGCCCCGTGCCAAGGCACCTTTTTATGTGGTCGTAGTAGGTATCCCTGTCCTCGCCGTGAATCGCGAATACGGGGATCCCGTGGTTTATCGCCAGGGCCGCCGCGACATCGTCCTGGGTTGAGAGCGGATTTGAGGCGCAGAGCCTGACCTCCGCGCCCGCGGCCCGCAAGGCCAGAACAAGGTTCGCTGTCTCTGTGGTGACATGGAGGCAAAGGGAAAGCCTGAGTCCCTTCATGGCACCCTTGTGTTCCTCAGCTATGGACTTCAGGACCGGCATGTGCTCTCCGGCCCAGGCTATTCGCTCCTGGCCGAGACCGGCCAGTTCAGGATTGGCTATGTGGAAATCTTCCATAATTCTATGCTCCGCCCGGAGGCTTCGCTAAGTTGTCAATTATATCCGCCAAGCGCGTGGCGGATCAAACATAATTGAGGCCCCTGAAAATCCCCGTTTGGCTTTCATTCTCAGAGGAAAGGCTTTGCCATAACAGAAGGCAAAACTCCCCAAAACGCTTTCGCGATGAGATTTTCAAGGGGCCCCTCTTAGAACCTCCCTGCATTGGATCCGGATAAACATGGTGCAAACCAGTAAGTTATTGCTACTTTATCAGAACTCTCATAGCTCGTCAAAATCCTCATCAATCAGGAACCCGCCATATCTGAGCTGTTCAAGAATCTCTCGCTCGCCCTCGTTCAGAGGCTCTCGGTTCGGGTTCTCAAGGAAGGTCTGGACGATCGGCCGCTTCTCAGACTCTATCCCTGTTTGCGCCTCCCCTTCTGAATGGCTCATAATTTCGGGTGTTTGTAAGGGTCGTTTCCGCTGGCCTCCGGGGAGTTGACGCTTTTCCCGTTGATGTTGAGGTTGACCTGAGCCAGGGCATGCCCTACTTTGCCCTCGTCGGCTTGCCGGAGGCCGCTGTAAAGGAATCCCGCGAGCGGATTAAGTCCGCGATGGCCAACTCCGGCCTCTTGTTTCCATTGAAGAGATTGCGAATAAACCTCGCTCCCGCTGACATCAAGAAGGAGGGAACCGCGCTTGACCTGCCAATAGCGATAGGCATTCTCGCGGCCGCGGGGAACATACCCGCAGAGCGCCTTGATAGGTTTCTCGTGCTGGGCGAGCTCTCTCTTGACGGAAAGCTGAGGGGCGTGAGGGGCGCCCTGCCATCGGCTGTCCTCGCGAGGGACATGGGTCTTGATGGCGTCCTGGTTCCCGCTGATAACGGTCCGGAGGCCGCTGTGGTTGATGGGGTGAATGTCTATGCCCTGGAAGACCTTTCCCAGGCCGTTGAGTTCTTCCGCGGGGGTTCTTTTCCGCCATGCCGGCTTGACAGGGAGAAGGCCTTCAACGACTACAGCATTTATGATGTGGATTTTTCCGAGGTAAAGGGCCAGGAGCACGCGAAGCGCGCTCTTGAGGTCGCCGCGGCCGGAGCGCACAATGTCCTGATGATAGGCCCTCCTGGCTCCGGCAAGACCATGCTTGCCCGGCGCGTCCCCACCATTCTTCCGACGATGGCACTTGAGGAATCCCTTGAGACCACGCGCGTTCACTCTGTCGCTGGCCTTATTGAACCAGGCCAGGCCCTCGTTGCAACGAGGCCTTTCCGCGCCCCACACCACACCATATCCGATGTTGGCCTCATTGGCGGCGGTTCCTATCCTCGTCCTGGCGAGGTATCTTTGGCTCACAATGGCGTTCTATTCCTGGATGAGTTGCCGGAGTTCTCGCGCGGCGCGCTGGAGGTCCTGCGCCAGCCAATGGAGGACGGTTATGTTGTGATCACAAGGGCAAAGGCATCGGTCCGTTTCCCGGCTCGTTTCACCCTGATTGCCGCGATGAACCCCTGTCCCTGCGGCTACTACACTGATCCGCGCCACAACTGCACATGTTCGGCTCACCAGATAAAAACCTACACGGGCAGGATATCCGGCCCCCTCCTTGACAGGATAGACATCCACATTGAGGTTCCGGCTCTGAGCTACGACGAGCTGAAGTCAAAACGCGAGGGCGAACCCTCGGAAAGGATACGCGAGCGCGTGATGTCAGCCAGGGAACGCCAGTCCGCCAGGTTCACGGGCGAACGCGGGGTCTATTTCAATTCCCACATGACTGCCCGGCACATAAAGCGTTATTGCACGATAGACGAAGCCTCGGACGCCCTGCTCCGGGCCGCGATAGAGCGGTTCGGCCTCTCCGCGAGGGCATATTCTCGCGTCCTCAAGGTCGCCAGAACAATAGCAGACCTTGATGGCTCGGAAAACATCCAGGCCCACCACATATCCGAGGCAATCCAGTATCGGGTCCTGGACAGGGCGACCTGGGGAAAATATGGATAAGAAATCCCCCCAGGATGATTTCCCGGATGCCAGGCCTCGGCCTGGCTACCTGGTATGGGTCTATCTGGGCATCCTCGTTGCCCTCTCCTTTGTCCCCAGCCCTGTTGGCGAGGGCGGGCCCTACTGGACAGACAAAGCCTTTCACTTCGCTGGCTACTTTTTCCTGGTATATTTCTTTCTAATAGCTACCGGTGGCAGGGGGAGGCCCTTCGCCATTGTCATGGCCGCGGCAATAGCCCTGCTAACGGAGTCCGTTCAGGACATTCTTCCCTGGCGCCAGGCAACACTCTGGGATGCCTTCTGGGGGGTAGCTGGCGCGTTCGCGGCCGTTATCCTGCCAGGGAGGGCAATGCTCTGGCTTCTCAGGAACTTCTCAACCTGCTT
>CBFGJU010000042.1:0-4802 GCA_965649155.1 Caldifarciminota bacterium
TTCCTCGGAATCCCGTCCAAGAGGGAAGAGGAAATGAAGATGTTCAAGGAGCGCCACACCTTCTAGGCGTTATCCGTGAGAAAAACCAAGCCCCTCTAGCTAAGAGGGGCTTTGTCATAAATCAACGAGGTAAGCCTGGCCTTTGTAGGGTAGGCCCTGGTCTTTGCGCCAGGAGGCCGCTCTCTGTAGCCAGGGCCTCTGGGGGGCGCAAAGCCCTCATGCCATCCTTAGAATCCTGGAACATTTCCACTGGAACCAGGGTCTAAAAGGTTGTGAAGAGGTTGGTTGCCACTCCCTTGAGCTTGCAAAAGCTTGACTGGGGCCTCTATAATGTTCGGACTGAACCTTTAGGAGGTTTGTAAGATGAAGTATCTGATGGCATTGCTAGTTGGCGGTGGCCTTCTACTGACCGTGGGATGCGGTCAGATGGGGCAGGCGGCAAAGGCTCTGGAAGACATCCAGACCAGCATCACGGAAGTCAAGGACGATGTCTCTGACCTGGACAAGAGGGTCTCAACCCTTGAGGATCAGGTTGACGCGCTCACCATTGCCGTTGATTCGTTGAAGGCTGGCAAGAAGACAACAACGACAGGCGGCACCAAGCCCCCGACAGGCGGCACCAAGCCCCCGGTCGGCGGTGGCGGCACCGGCGGGAGGCCCACCGGAGGCAAGTAGATAAGCTCTTTTAACGGAGGTTAAACAAACATGAGGAAGATGTATCTCACAGTGGCAGGACTGCTCCTCTTCGGGGGCATGTTCCTGATGGGCGGCGACTGCGGCGGCGAACAGCCCAACACCATAGGCCTGACCTACACCGTGACCGATAACGGCGGATCAGTGAGCCTGGAATGGGACCAGATAGACGACGCCGACTACTACACCATAGCCGTGGACGGGACCGTCATAGACTCCACGGCTGACAACACCACCACGACCTACAAGGTAACCGAAGACAACCCTGGCAAGACGATAGTCGTGACAGCGGTTGGCACGGACCCGCTCCTGAGCGGAACCATCACCTTTGACCTGGTGGCGAGCTCAGGCGTGAAGGTCTGGACGAAGAACGACCCCTCGCCCGATCACCCCTCCTGGGTGACCTTTGACGCCTCTGGCAACGCGTCGGCAGTTCCTTCAAGTGGCAACGCGACCGCGGCCTGGTACATGGATGATGGCGGCGGCGAGGCCTGGTTCGCGACCAACTATACCGGCGCTGGCGGCTGGAATCCCAATCTGGATGTCGGTTTTGCTGTTGAGACCGGCCCGATTGAGAACATTCTGGTTGCTCCCGCGCCCGGCGGCTACTTCCAGGATTACCCCCATGGCTCAAGCCTGGGTTCCAACCAGTTCGGCACCTTCTGGCTTGACGCTGGCGCGGACAACGCGATAGGCGTTGGCGACCACTTCGGCAAGTTCGCTGTCACCAACTACAACGCCAACGACGGCGGCTATCCTTCCGCTACATCCAACATCTACTACCAGTCCGAGCCCATGCTCAGGTGGGTTGTTGACTGATCTGTAAACCCACGACAAAAAACCAGGGGGCCTTTCGGCCCCCTTTTTTATTTCGGATGTGAAGTCTTATTTCGGCTTGTTCGGCCTGCCTTCCGTCGGGAAGACCTTCTCGTATATCAGGTCGTATTCCTTGTCCAACCGGTCTATCCTGCCCTTGAGCTGGTCAGCGTATGTCCTGTTCTCCTCAGCTATTGCCTCAACCCTGGCCATCTTCTTCTCCAGGTTCGCGACACGCTTCTCCAGGGCCTTGACAGAGCCAACCGTAGCACAGCCCGAGGCCAGCACGGCCATAAGAGCCATGGTAATGTGTTTCCTCATTTAAAAACCTCCGGTTACTGTTAAATCATAACGGAAAGGCGCGCCGGAGTTCAAGCAGATGTAGTGGGTTCACCGAGAGAATCAAAACAGGTGATTCATCCCCATCCCTATCCAATGATTACTATCCAAGCCCCCGTCTAATAATCTTCAATAGGTTTGACGCGAGGGTCTGATTGAAAACCCCGCAAAAACTGAAAGCCGAAAGCTAACCAGCGTTTCCGACCTTCACGCCCCTGAAAAGGCACGGGTTGGTGCCGTGGCCAACGCGCATGGTCTGGCCAGGCTCGCCCTTTCCGCAGTTGGGAACGCCCCAGAGCTCCCAGTCCTTGCCCATTGCAGTGAGCTTTGCCCAGAACTTTGGCGTCATGTCAGAGTATATGGGGTTGCGAACCATCTCCGCGAGCTTGCCCTTGCGTATCCTGTAGCCTATCTCTGTGCCAAACTGGAAGTTAAGTCTTTTCTGGTCTATTGACCATGACCTGTTGGTGTCAACGAATATCCCGTCGTCAACCATGGCAAGGAGCTCCTCAAAGCTCTTGTCTCCAGGGAGCATGCTCACATTAACCATCCGGACTATGGGTATCCTGTTCCATGATGAGGCCCTGGCCGCGGCCGTGGAGGGCTTTCCTATGACAGGCGAGGTATCCTTTGAGGAGAGGTAATTGACCAGGATGCCATTCTTTATAAGGGGTTCGGTCCTCGCAGGGGTCCCTTCGTCGTCCCAGCCAAATGTGCCCAGGCCACCAGGGGTCTTGGTATCGGCCACAATATTGAGCAGATCCGATCCATACCTGAAATTGCCGAGCTTCTCAAGGGTAGCGAAGCTGGTTCCTGCATAGGAAGCCTCGTATCCCAGGACCCTGTCCAGCTCCAGCGCGTGTCCGATGGACTCGTGAACCTGGAGGGCCATCTGGTGGGTTCCGATGATTACATCCATCTCACCCTCCGGCGCTGGTTGTGCCTTAAGTAGGCCAGCGGCCTCTGATGCGACGCGTTCCGCGTGAGCGAGGAGATCAAGCTCCTCAACGAACTCCCAGCCCACGGAGCGCATGTTGCCGCCGTGGCTCGCTGGATATGACCTCTGCTGGAGTATGCCATCACCCATAGCGTAAGCGGTGTAACCCGCTCCTGTGTGATATATGGTCTGCTCGGTGAAACTGCCCCTGGTGTCAGCGAATATCTTGTGGTCCCTTATGAACCGCAGGTGAGATATGCGCAGTTTGATGGATTCCTCACCAAAAAGCGCTTCGTCCACCTTCATGAGGAGGCCTATCTTGTCCTCGGCCGGAACCGTGAAGGGGTCTTTCTTTATAGGGGTCGCGTATGTTCCGACCGCTGGTTCCTCGTGCGCGAGATCGTAGGTTTTTCCGCCTGGCATTGCCGAGGCCCTCGCCATGGCGGCCGCGTGCTTCACGACCCTCTCTGCCTCGTCCAAGGTGAGCCGGTTGCTGGAAGCAAAACCCATGAATCCGCGAATGAAAACCCTTACGCCGAAACCGAGGTCTTCGCCTATTGAAAAGCTGTCAACCTGGCCGTTCTTGACCGTGATGCCTTCCTCACGGCTGGAAACAACTCGGACATCAGCGTAGTCTGGCCTCTCCTGCTCAAGAAAACCGAGAACTCTCTTCACGAAGTCCTTCATGCTCATATTTTGGCGCAAGAGGCTGGGGCGTTTCAACTATGTCAGTCGCTCTCCTTTCCTGGCGATCTCAGATAGCCTGTTTTCCCGCGCCTCTTCAAGGGTAAGAAGAACGAAATCAGGGTGCTCCGCGGCCTGATGGGATGAGAACGCGCTCGGCTCCGGGTATTTCTCCATTACCGCCCTGGCATGCTCCAGGTCTCGGCCTACCTGATAAAACCAATCCCGTGAGCGATTTACGGATAAGAAACCCCCGAAAATCCCGATTTGGGTTTCATTCTCACAAAGGGGCTTTACCATAACAAAAGGCAAAGCTCCCCCGGGGTGCTTTCGTGATGGGATTTTTCTATGTTGAGCGGAGCGAATACTCAGGGGGCCCCCTCTTAGAACCTCGTTCCGTTGGATCCGGATAAACATGGCCCAAACCAGCAAGTTATTGCTACTTTTCCAGAGGTCTCGGAAAATCATAATGCCGGGCCGGCCTCTCTCTCTATCAAGGCTGAGATGTAAAGCCTGAGCTCGGAATTCAGGGGCCTCGGAGAGGCTCTCGGCTTCTTTTCCAGGGGGATCCTAGAGAAATCGCCATCACGCAGATCAAACAGCAATCCCATTTTCACAAGCCTCTCGTCAACCCCAGCCAGCCTGCCCGCGAAAACCGTGTATGAGGGAACCCCTAGCAAGGCGGCCTCCCTGGTTATTGTCCCGCCGGCTCCGATGACCATGTCCGCGTGCCACACGAGGTCAGGCCCGTAATAGGCCCTATCCGGAACGACCGCGCCGCGGGCCCTCCCCCACTCCGCCTGTGCCGGTGTCCTGGGCAAAAGAACCACGCGAACACCGCGGGCAAGGAGGCTCTCAACCACAAAGGCGAAAACCCTGTTTTCCTTCCCGTATGCGGCGTAGGTCGCGGGGCCCCTCGCCAGCGCAATTATCTCATCGGGGCCAAGTCCCATTTCCTCGTATGGTGAAGGGCCGGGCTTGTAGTCTGCCAGATAAACCTCCTCTTTGAATCCAGGATACTGGATGACCCTACGGGCGCCCTGCCTCTTTGCGGCCTCGGCAGGAAATGCATCAGGCACGAAAACCGCTTTTGCGAGGGTGAACGCGATGCGGTTCGCGGGCTGGCCTTCGTAGTCCATGAATGTTATGAACCGAATCCCTGCCCACCGGGCCGCGACCGCCTGGGAATAGGAGTTGTGGGACACCGCGAGGCTGAATCCTTTGCCATTTGCCCACCTGGCCAACTGTCTCGCGTGAGAGAGGAGATTTGCTGTTTTCCTGAGAAACCCTCTGCCAGCGTGACGGCCAATGACAACAGGCTCAAAACCCATGA
>CBFGJU010000043.1:0-4779 GCA_965649155.1 Caldifarciminota bacterium
TCCCCGGATCAAGCGTCTATACCAGTCCTGCCACGGGAGATATAACCGGAGATGGAATGCCTGATGTGGTGGTGGGCATAAGCCTTCCTGACAGTTCCTACATATACGCCTTCGGGATTGACGGGTCGGTAGCAGACGGATGGCCCAGGTCCGCGGGGAGCGCGAGGGTGATCTCCCTGATGCTCGGAGATGTTGATGGAGACGGAAAACCAGAGGTAGTGGCAAAAAACGAGCAGGGGACACTTTATATCTTCTACGCTGACCCAAGAAAGGACTCCCAACACGAAACACGCTCAAACAACACCCTCTCGCCCGCGCTTGCTGACATTGACCAGGACGGCAGGGCTGAGATACTGGATTGCTCGTATGATCCATACACATACAAGGGATTCCTGCACGCGTTCAGGCCAGACTGGTCAGAACCAAAGGGTTTCCCGGTGTCAGTGGATTCCCTGGCTCCGATCTCCGGCGGGGTATCCGTGGCTGAGCTGAACCCCTCATATCAGGGTCCGGAGATCGTCCTGGTTGGGGGCAACCCGAATCTCGGCGCATATGTTGGTGTGGTGCCATCAAGCGGCGGCGGTTTCATCAGACCCATGACAAAAGTGAGTTCCGGATGCGCGAGCACCCCCCCAACCATAGCCGATCTTGATGGCGACAGCAAGCTTGAGATAGCCCTGATGATAAGGGAAAGCCTCATAATATGCGATCACGAGGGCGTCCCGGCGCTCAGAAAGCTTGCGAGAAAACATTTTGAATGGTGGCCAGGTTCAGGCCACGCCGTTGCCGGGGATGTTGACGGGGATGGGAAACAAGAGCTCATCTTCGGCTCATTCAACGGCCTCCTTCACGCTGTTGACGCGACCGGAAACGCCGTGCCCGGGTTCCCCGTGAGCCTCTCTCTGAATGCCGACTGGGCAGGGAATGCCATATTCTCTTCGCCCCTTCTTGCCGATATTGATGAAGACGGAAGCCTTAACCTGATTCTCCCGACATATGCCAGGTATCTATACGCTTGGGACATGGAAACACCGGGCGAAACTGACTGGCCTTCCGTAAGGCACGATCCGTGGAACACCGGCTACATGGGATCTGTCATTCCGAATGCCCGCTCGCTCTCTTCCAGTCAGGATATGGAAAAACCCTCACTCGCCCTGAATGCTCCATATCCCAACCCGTTCAGGGACAGGCTGGTGATAAGCTACTCACTGCCGAACGAGGCTACGGTATGCATGAGACTCTATTCAACAGACGGCAGAAGGGTCAAGGAAATAGCCTGCGGAAAGGAACCAGCGGGGATTCACAACCTGAGTCTTGACACCAGGAACCTGCCATCGGGGGTTTATTTCCTGCGCCTTGAGCACCCTGATGGGCAATTCACAAGAAAGATAACCAAAATCAGGTGATGAGGATGAAAAAAATAGAGGAATGAGAGCACACTCGGAGATGGAGTCAGTGGGGTCCGAAAAGGACCCCTTTTCAATTTAGGGGAAGGCCTCGCGCCTGCCTTACAGCACCAGTACCTTTTCAGAGTCCCAGAAAAACATCCCCAAGTGTTGGTTCCGCCTCTGTGAAATCAAGGCCCGAAAGCTGTTCCCTCTCAGCGAGGCACCTGACCCCATCGCCGGCCATCCTGGCCCTGAGGCCCCTTTGTCTGAGAGACCTGTATATCTTGCCCTGGTCCCCGCTGAGCACGAAAACCCGGCCCGAGAGCCTTTCCTTCAGCTCCTGTGGCGAGCCACGCGCCATTATCCTGCCGTTCTTCATGAAAAACACGAACGAGAGACGCTCGGCCTCCTCCGCGCTGGAAGTGGTGAGGAGAACGGCCTTGCCAGCGCCTGCCATCCTGTATAGCATTGACCAGACCTCCTGTCTGAAGATCGGGTCTATACCCCTGGTTGGCTCATCCAAGAGGAGGAGCAAAGGATCGTGCAAGAAACCCGCAACGAGCGCGAGCTTCTGCCTCATGCCGCCAGAGAGCTGGCCTATCAGCCTGGTTCTCGCTGAGGCGAGGCCTGCCATCTCCAGGAAGTAATCAATCTTCTTCTTGTCAACCCGATAAAGCTCGGCAAGATATGAAAGGTGCTCAAGTGGCGTAAGGTCATCGTAGAGTCCCTGGGTCATGGGGACATACGAGATAAGGGGCCTCGCTTCCTGCGGTGGCTTGCCAAAAACCAGGACCTCGCCAGCGGTTGGACTCAGGCTTCCGGACGCAACTGCCAGGAGAGTGCTCTTGCCAGCACCGTCCGGACCCAAAAGTCCGGCCAGGGCGCCTTCTTCAATGGTGAGGCTCACATCCCTGAGAGCCTTGACCGGGCCAAAATCCTTTGAAACCTCCTCCATCAGAAGGGGCTTCATGTGGTTTGGGCCGGAAGGCATATCTCAGAGCCGCAGGCGAACATCCGCATACATGCCAGGATAAAGCCTCGCGCCCTCAACCAGAACATGCACCTCAAAGACCCTGCTCGTTCGCTCCTGGGGGGTTATGATCTCCTTGGGGGTGAACTCTGCCTTCTGCGAGATGAAAACCACCCTCCCCGAAAACTCATCGGGAAAAGCGTCGGTCTTCACCACAGCAGGCGTTCCCAGCTTTACCCTGCCTATGTATTTCTCCGGCAGATAGACCCGGACATACGGGCTGTCAAGGACACCAACCAGATAAACCGGCGCACCCGGCGCGGCAACTTCGCCGGCCTCGGCCCACCTGTCAAGCACCACACCAGAGACAGGCGAGCGAACCTCCGCGGCCCTCATGACCTGCTCCATGGCCATCTCGCCCTGGGCAGAAAGTGCACGCGCCTGCGCGAGGAGGGAGGCCCTCTGGCGAACGAGGCTAGCCCTGGTGCTTCTCATCTGTTCCAGGACCTGCTCGGATACCGCACCCTCGCGCAGGAGCTCTTCTGCTCTCGCTATGTCCCTTTCCATCTGGGCTATCTGCGGACCAAGTGATGAAGCCTGCGAAAGGAGCGCCTGAGCCTGGGAGTTGGCGGAAAATGCTGTTTTGGCGAGAAGAACCGTGTCCAGGCTGAAAAGCACATCACCCTCGCTGACCGAATCCCCCTTCTGGAAGTTCATTGAGACTATCTTCCCGGCTATCTCAGGGGAGACGCGGACCTCCTTGACCTCAATCGTGCCGGAGAGAACTATCTCGTTCCTGTCCCTCCCACAGGCCAGGAGGAGTAGAGCGAGCGAAATTGCCCTTCTCAAGTCAGCCTTCTTTCAGGCGTTTCACGAGCTCCGGGAGGACCTTGAAGAGGTCGTCAACAACCCCGAAATCTGCAACCGAGAAAACAGGCGCGTCCGGGTCCTTGTTCACGGCTATGATTATCTTTGAGTTCCGCATTCCAGCGAGGTGTTGCATCGCGCCGGAGACCCCTATCGCGAAATAGACCCCAGGGGAGACTATTTTCCCGGTCTGGCCTACCTGATGGGAGTGGTCTATCCATCCCTCGTCAACAGCCGAGCGCGAGGCGCCTATGGCCACCTTCGCGCCGGTCTTCTCGGAAAGGACAGCCGCGAGCTCACGAAGAAGCGCGAAGTTCTCCGGACCCTTCATGCCGCGACCGCCGGTGACTATTATGTCCGCCTCAGACACATCTATCTCTCCGGCCTCCTTTTCCGCGAGCTCAACCAGCGAAACCCTGAAATCAGCATCCGCAAAGGATGGAACGAAATCCTCAGTCTTCGTTGACTTTCCGGACGCGGGGACGGAAAACGCCTTCGGCCGAACCGAGAAAAGGGCCGGTGTCTTCTCAACCCTGTAGGAACCCATAACCTTGCCGGTGTATAGTGGCTTCGTGAAGACGAGGGCCGAACCGTCCATTTTGACATCGGTCACATCGCTCATCAGGGGCAGGCCGAGCATGGCACCAACCAGAGGTGCGACCTCTTTCCCGAAGGGGGTAGCTGAGATGATAACTATATCCGGATTCTCTTTGGCGAAAGCCTCGGCTACCGCCCTGGCGCAAGGAGCGGCTATGGGATGCGAGAGCCTCCCGTCACTGACAACCAGAACCCTGTCGGCGAAACCGGAGATCTTTGCCGCATAAGGGCCTGTGGCGACCGCGACGACCTCCTCGGCCAGGGTGCCGGCAACGCCAATGGCCTCCAGGGAGGCTTCCTTCAGGACTTCACCCCTTCCTTCCGCGAAAACCAGTGCCTTTGCCATTTTTTGACCTCCTTATAGGATCTTCTCCCTCAGGAACGAGACGAGATCATCAACATCCTGAGGAAATTCTTTCTGGATTTTAATCCCGGCTTGCTTTTGTGGAGGAAGAGACAGCATGGGCCTTCCGAAAGCCGAGGAACCGGAAACCTCCCTTGCGTCTATGGGCTTGCTCTTCGCGGCCATGATGCCGCGAAGCGCGGGCAAGCGAGGCTCGTTCAGACCCTTCTCGCAGGTGATCACGCATGGCAGAGAGACCTTCACCTTTTCAGTGCCCCAGTCGGTTTCCCTGGTCACCAGAACCTCGGCCCCAGAGAGCTCTATCTTTATAGCGTAAGAGACAACCGGCAGGCCGATCATCTGAGCTATATAAGTCGGGACAGCGTAGGCATTGTCATCAACCGCCTGTTTCCCAGCCAGGACGAGATCCGGGTTTTCCGATCTGATGACATCGGAAATTATGGCCGCCGTGGTCATGGGGTCAAACCACCTGTAATCAGAGGTTTTGAGGAGGATTGCCCTGTCCGCGCCTATTGCCAGCGCGTTCCTGAGAACATCCTGGGCCTCATCCGGCCCCAGGCTAACAGCGACTACCTCTGTGCCCGGGGTCTTTT
>CBFGJU010000044.1:0-13073 GCA_965649155.1 Caldifarciminota bacterium
GGCCTCTCTCTGTAAACCGGGGCTATATCCGTGAAGAGCCTGTTGGTCAAAACCCTATCCACCAGGAAACGCCTGACCTGTCTCCTGTTGTGAACCGTGTCTTCCTTTGCCCTGGTTATGAGGCGTTCCGCAACCTGCCTAGCGGCTCGGGCCCTGGTCAGGGTTGTTTCAACCCTTCCGGACAGAAATAGCCCCCTTACTATGTTTCTGATGATGGCCTTGCGGTGCTCTGGCTCCCTGTTCAGCTTGATGACTCGCCTACGGTGCCTCACAGTTCCTCCTCCTCTCTGAGGACCTCCGAGAGGTCCATGCCAAAGTCCATGTTGAACTTCTCAAGGACTTCTCTTATTTCCTTCAGGGATTTCTCGCCGAAGTTCTTTACCTTGAGCATTTCCTTGGCTGTTTTCACAACGAGGTCTCCTATGGTTACGAAACCCGCATCCTTCAGGCAGGTGAGGGTTCTCTTCTGGAGCTCAAGGGACTCAATAGGCTGGGATATGATGGCTCTTATACGCTGACGCTGTTCAAACCTGAGCCTGCGCTCCTCGTATGAGGGAAGGGGCGGGGCCTCCAGTTTCAACTGCAGTTTTTCCGCGAGGCGGCCGAATATCTCCATAGCCTCTGAGAAAACCTCGTCCGGTTCACGCGTTCCGTCTGTCCACACCTCAAGGTTGAGTTTCTCTTTGTCCATCGCGGCCTTTACGCGGACATTCTCAACCGAGTAGTTGACCCTCTTTACCGGGTTGAAGAGGCCATCAAGGAATATTGTCCCGGCGGGGAAATCCTCCTTTATGGAATCCGGGTAGCTCTCTGCCGGAATGAAACCCATTCCGCGCATTGCCGTCAGCTCGGCGTATATCTCGTCGTCTTTGAGCTCGCCCGTTATGGAAAAGAGATACTCCTCAGGGTTCACTATCTCCACTCCGGGTGGGACCTCTATGGCCGAGGCCCTGACCTCGCCCTTTCCCCTGGCCCTCAGATACAGCTCCTGCCGGTCATCAATGTTGGGATCAAAGGAAAGCCGAACGCGCTTGAGATTAAGGATTATGATGGGAACCTCCTCAAGAACACCCGGAATGGTGGAAAACTCGTGCAGGACATTCTTTATCCTTACAGCAACCAGGGCGGCACCCTTTATGGACGAGAGGAGAATGCGCCTTATGGAATTGCCGACGGTATCTCCATATCCCCTCTCAAGCGGGGATATGACGAATTTCCCGTAACGGCCTTCAAGGCGCTCGGTGTGGAAACCAACGGGCAGAACCATTTCAAACATCTTTAACTCTCCTTATCTGGAGTAAAACTCCACTATGTGCCTTTCGGTTATCGGGTGGGTCACATCTATCCTGGTTGGTAGTTCCGAGACCATGCCCGCGAAAGGTTCAGTCCTGACGAGCCAGGATGGCACAGAGCCAGAGGAAACCGATTCAACCGCGGAAACGACCTCCGGATTAGAGGTGAAGTCCTCATCTACTGATACCCTGTCCCCCTTTCTGACGGTATAGGAGGGGATGTTGACCTTTCTGCCATTAACCCTGATGTGGCCGTGAGAAACAAACTGCCTTGCCTGATACCTTGACTTGGCGAAGCCGAGCCGGAAAACGACATTGTCAAGACGCCTCTCCAGAAGGGAAAGAAAGTTCTCGCCGGTGTTGCCGGGCATCCGCGAGGCCCTCATGTAGTATAGCCTGAACTGGCGTTCCGGAAGCCCATATATCCTCTTCACTTTCTGCTTCTCGCGCAATTGCGTCCCGTAAATGGATGTCTTGCGGCCCTTCTTGCGAAGGCCGTGCATGCCCGGAGGATATGGCCTCTTGTCATAGGCACACTTTCCGCTGGTGCACCTCTCGCCTTTGAGGAAAAGCTTCTCGCCCTCCCTCCTGCAAAGCCTGCATTTTGGTCCTGTGTCGCGTGCCATTTACATGCGCCTCCTCTTTGGCGGCCTGCAGCCGTTGTGGGGGACGGGTGTTATGTCTTTTATGGCGAAAACCGAGAGGCCTGCCGCACCAACCGCCCTCATGGCGGCCTCGCGACCAGGGCCGGGGCCCTTTACCCTTATCTCCACCTTTTCTATGCCGAGATTCCTGGCCTCACGAGAGGCTGACTCAGCGGCCCTGGAGGCCGCAAAGGGGGTTCCCTTCCTGGTTCCGGTGAAACCGAGTGTTCCGGCCGATGACCAGGTTATGACATTGCCGTCGGTATCCGTTACGGTCACTATGGTGTTGTTGAAGGTTGAGTGTATGTGAACTATGCCGACATTATCCGTCCGCCTGGCTTTCCTTTTGCGGGACGCCGCGCGCGCTCTATCTCTCCTGGCCAATCTTCACCTCTTCTTTGTTTTCTTGAACATGTTGCCGTGCGGGCCCTTCCGGGTCCTCGCGTTTGACCTGGTCCTCTGGCCGTGAACCGGGAGACCCATCTTGTGCCTTATACCCCTGTAACAACCTATATCAACCAGACGCTTGATGTTCTGGCTGATCTCGCTCCGGAGGGGACCTTCTATCTTGTAGGCCTCTATTGCCCTCCTGAGGGCCTGAACCTCTTCGTCAGTCAGATCTTTCACCCGCTTGCCAGGGTCAATTCCCTCTCCGGCAAGGAGTCTGATGGCGGTTGTGTGGCCAATGCCAAATATGTGGGTCAGGCCAACATCAACACGCTTGTTCTTCGGAAGGTCAACGCCGCCTATTCTCGCCATATACTAACCTTGTCTTTGTTTGTGCTTGGGGTTATCGCAGATAACCCTTACCCTCCCACGCCGCCGGATGATCCGGCAACGGGGACACATCTTCTTGACCGAAGCCCTTACTTTCATATAAATACTCCCATCCCCTTTGTTGGGCCGAAAAGTATAAGGCCGAACGCGGGGAGGGATCAACTGCCCGGTTTAGGCCGAGCTCATGCGGAGTCATCTTCGGCTACCGGTTCCCTGGCCCCGCGCTGTCTGTCCGCAAAGTATCCTTGAAAATTACCGAGCTGTCGGCCTTCAGGCTGTCCCGGATGTCCACGGGTTCGTTCCACCTCATGCCCAGCCTCCTCTCGGCTATCATCCTTATTATTTCCGGGTCCTTCAGGGCCTCCCGCCTCGCCTCCAGAGCAAGGGTCCTCGCCCTCGCGTGCAGGAGTTCCTTCTCAACCGCAACGCGTTCGGCTTTCACACGAATGAGGCTGTATAGGGTTGTTCCCAGGTAATAAAGGAGCAGAAGACCTCCCAGGATGACGAACCACCTGAGAATCCCTTTTGTCCTACCCTTCTTTGCCAATTACCTCCCGGCAAAGGCCTTTATCCCGGAGAACCTGGCCCCGTGGTTCAGCTCCTCCTCTATGACCAGGAGCCTGTTGTATTTTTCAACCCGTTCTGACCTGCAGGGCGCGCCTGTCTTCAGCATCCCGGTTCTCATTGCCACTGCTAGATCGGATATGAAGGTATCCCCTGTCTCTCCGGATCGGTGCGATACAACTGTTGTGTAGCCAGACCCGTGGGCGAGATGGATTGCGGCGATCGTCTCAGTGACAGTTCCTATCTGGTTGAGCTTTATGAGAACGGAGTTGGCGACCTTATCCTCTATCGCTTTCGCGATGATCTTTGGATTTGTGACAAAGATGTCGTCTCCAACTATCTGGACCTTGTTCCCCATTCTCTCTGTCATAGCGCTCCAGCCTTCCCAGTCATCCTCCGCGAGACCGTCCTCAATTGAGACAACCGGATAATCCCTGGCAAGGGCCTCGTAGAAGTCTATCATTCCAGTGAAGTCCTTCTTTTCCCCATCAAGCAGGTATGTTCCACCGTTGTAAAATCCTGAGGCCGCCGGGTCCAGAGCGAGCGACACCTCGCCGCCTGGTTTGTAACCTGCCTTTTCTATGGCATTCATCAGGAAGTCCATGACCTCCCTGGTCGTCTTTATCCGCGGCGCGAATCCTCCCTCGTCCCCAACGGAAACCGCGTGTCCCGCCTTTTTCAGTATGTCCCTGAGGGTGTGATAGACCTCCGCGCCCGCACGGAACGCGTCGGCAAAGCTCTCAAATCCATGGGGCACGATCATGAATTCCTGGATGGATAGCCCTGAATCCGCATGAGCGCCGCCGTTTATGACATTCATCATTGGAACCGGTAGAAGGTCAGCCGCCACGCCACCAAGATACCTATATAAAGGAAGACCAAGGTGCTCGGACGCGGCCCTGGCTGTGGCCATTGATGTCCCCAGAATAGCGTTCGCGCCCAGGTTTGTCTTGTTCTCTGTTCCGTCAAGATCAATAAGCAATTTGTCTATCTCGGACTGGCTGAGCGCGTTCTTTCCAACGAGGGCCTTCGCTATGGTGCCGTTGACATGCTGAACGGCCTTGAGAACGCCCTTGCCCCTGAAACGCGCGGCGTCTCCATCACGCAGTTCAAGGGCTTCTCTCTTCCCGGTTGAAGCTCCCGATGGCACGGTTGCCCTGCCCAGCGAGCCGTCCTCCAGAAGGACATCCACCTGGACAGTCGGGTTCCCCCTTGAATCAAGCACCTCTCTCGCTTTTATCCGTTCTATTCTCATGGCAGTTCTCCCTGAGGTTAGAAATTATAGCTCCGGCATTGCGTGTCCGCGCAAGCTTGCATTAAAGTTTTCGGCCTGTGGCAAGGATAACTCCAACCCGTATGGTTCTTCTGGGCAAGAAGCGCCAGCGCAAGCTCGCGGCCGATGGCGCTAGCCTCCTCAGAAACAAGCGAGAAGCCCTTCTGGCGGAGTTCATGGCCCTGATAAAACCCCTGCTTTCCCAGCGCAAGAGCCTGGACGAGAGAACCCAAAAGGCCCTTTCTGCCCTTGCGGTTGCCATGGGCGTGGATGGCCCGGAGGCTATAGGTTCGGCGTCAATGGCATCCGGACAGGAACTCCTCATTGATGTGAAGGACAGAAAGGTCTGGGGCGTTCACCTCCCGGCCATAGAATCCGGCCGTGCGGCCAGAGGCCTTCTCGTAAGGGGTTATTCACCGGTCTCAGTGACCAGCAGGATAGACTGGACCGCTGAGGAGTTTGAAGGGCTACTGGAGACTGTCCTCGCTCTGGTGCCGACTGAGGTGAAGCTGAAGAAGATGGGCCTGGAGATAAAGAAGACAACCCGTCGCGTCAACGCCCTGGAACAGAAGATAATTCCCGACCTTGACGCGGAGATAGCCTTCATAAGGCAGGTTCTTGAGGACAGGGGCAGGGAGGACACCTTCAGGCTGAAGTTGTTGAAGGCCAAGTCAGAGAAGAAGGGCGGGAGATACTAGCCTGATCCCCACCCATTCCCCCACCCCTTGGAAATTTCATAAGGGTTATCGGTGCCCTGCATGGCAGCTTGTTTGCCCGCTCGCAATCGGTCAGGTTTCTCCTTCACCATGAGGGATACCCGTGAACCCTCTGACGATGACCTTCCTTCATAGCGCGGGTTTTCCAACCCCCAATTCTCAAGCTCTTTCCCAGCGAGGGTTTTCCAACCCACCATGCTTTTCTGCTGGGAAGGGTCTTGCGCAGAAGCCGGTTTAAAGAATTCATTCCACGAGAGACAGATCGCGGCCTGTGGGAACCAAGCTACGGCCACTGCTTTTGACTGGCCTTTTCCCGCGGATCAGAAAGGGTTTTGGGTAAGGTTCAGATACTAGCGAGTTGACATACACCGAGCTCATCCCTTGATTGAGCAGAGACCATTTTGCTCGTTCCCGGCCAAAACCAGCAACTGACCTGGGTTTCCATTACAAACAGATCAGGACAGAGGCTCGCCCCTGCCCAAATCGTGCTTGTTTCGGGCCGCGTCCAGGCAATATCCTATTGAGCTTGAAGATTCTGGTCGTGAACTGGCAGGACATCAGGAACCCCTTTGGTGGTGGCGCGGAGGTTTATCTGCACGAGGTTTTCGGCCGTATAGCCCGGATGGGCCACGAGGTTCACATCCTGGTCTGCGAGGTGCCGGGTCTCCCTCCGGACGAGGACATGGACGGTCTCCTGGTTCACAGGCGGGGTTCCCGCAACATCTTCAACTACCAGCTCCCCGGTATATATAAGAAGGAATTCTCCGGGGAGGGTTTTGACCTGGTTATTGAAGACCTGAACAAACTGCCTTTTTACACGAGGAGATTCGTCAAGGGGCCACGGATAGCCTGCCTCGCGATGCACTTTTTCGGAAAGACCATATTCCAGGAACTGCCACTGCCATTTGCCCTCTATGTCTACCTATACGAGAACAGTATAAAGCACTGCTACAGGGGATTGCCTTTTGCCGTCATATCCGAAAGCACCAGACAAGACCTTGTCAGGTGGGGATTCCAGCGCGAGGGGATACGGGTAATATATTCGGGAGTGGACATGGAGGCTTATCAACCCGGCGAGAAATTCCCCGAACCAACCGTGATCTATGTGGGGCGCCTCAAGAAATACAAGAAGATAGAGCTTGCGATGGAAACGGTTGCTCGCGTCGCGAATGAGATCCCCCTCAGGTTTCACATCGTGGGCGACGGCGAATACAGACCCGCGCTTGAGAAATTCGCAGAGAGAAGGGGAATGTTCGGCTACACGACCTTTCACGGGTTCATACCCCACGCCGAGAAGTCGCGGCTCATTTCGGGCGCGTGGGTCATGATCAACACATCGGTCAAGGAGGGTTGGGGTCTGGTCAACACCGAGGCCCAGGCCTCCGGGACGCCGGTCGTAGCGTTTGATGTCCCAGGCATAAGGGAATCCCTGGCACATGGGAAGACCGGCTTTTTGGCCCCGTTTGGTGATACGGACGCGCTCGCGAAGGCCCTTCGGAAGCTCCTGGCGAACCGAGGCCTTCGCGATCAGATGTCCGCGGAAGCCAGGAAGTGGGTCAGTCAGTTCTCCTGGGACAGGGCCGCGAGGGAAACCCTTGAATGGCTTCAGGGGTTGTTGGGAACAAAATGAGATGCTCTGCCGGAACAAAACCCCCATCCGGGGTGTCTAATCTTCTCAGGGATAAAAACCTTTACGGAGGTGATGATGTCAGGACTCATGATTGCACTGATGGCGGGCGTCGCGACGCCCATGGATATAGGCATAGGCGGCGTCTTCTATATGGAGACAGATAGCCCGCAGACCAAGTTCTACGGCGCGGAGGCCGAGTTCCTCGCGCACCTGATGATGGACCAGCTCTACCTCAGGACCGGCATACTCTACTTCATCAAGGGCGAGGGCGACTACACTAGCATAGGCCTTGGCTCTGGCGTTGGCGGATTCGGCGGCGGTTCGGTTGACGCCCTATACTATTTCACGAATCAGAAGGCCGGCAAATACAAGATGAGCCCGTATGTCCTGGGCGGCTTCTACTTCAGCAAGGTAAGCGATGTCTCCCACTACGGCCTCAAGGCTGGCGGCGGAATCTCCTTCCCGTTCGGCAAACGGTCCCCGATGAGGTTTTTCGGGGAGGCCGGAGCGTTGATTGATGGCTTCTCCGCGCCGGATCCCGTTGGCTCGGACAACGCGATAACCGCGTTTGCCCGCGGAGGCATAAGGTTCAACATCATAAAGTAAGGCCTGCGCGACCAGGAAAAACACTGGCGGGCCGAAAGGCCCGCTTTTTACAACCGCCGTGGAGGAAATTGCTCACTGCGGAAATTCGTTCTCCCATTCCCTGGGTTTCGGTCCATGACTACCCGGCAATTTTTATTCGGTGATAGCTCAATCCCTCAACCTTTCCCTGAGATGCACGAGGCCCGTGTCCTCCGGATACGACGCAAGCAGGGCATCCAGGTAATGGATTGCCCTCTTTTTGTCTCCCCTTCTCAGGTGTATCTGAACCAGGTCCCGGTAGACACCGTTGAAATCGGCCCCTCTTTCTCTCGCCTCGTTGAACAGCCCCGGCTTCTGGTATATATCTGCGAGATACAGAAGACCATCCGGATCGCCCAGCAGGAATTGGAGCAAAAATGCCTGTGCCGCATCCGTGTATTGACCAGTCAAAACGAGGCCCTTGCCCAGAGTTCTGAGGACAAAGGGGTCAATTACACCGGCAATAAGTGCCTTCCGAGACCACAGGATGAGCCTCCCCTCATGGCCCGTGGGGTAGAGATACTTCATGTATGACATGTATATATCCCTGTTTCCCGGAAAATCGTTGGTTCCGTTCTCATAGAGAAACGAAGGGTCCTGGCCGCACTCGCGCGCGGCCTTCGCCGCGAGGATAAAATCAACCGGTCCGACCTGCGACCGGGAAAGCAAATCCAGCGCCTCTGGGTAATCCCCGGCGCGAAAAAACTCCCTTCCGGCGAGCGCTGTTTCCAGGCCCGCAGGCCTTTCCCTGAAGCTCCATGGCGAGACAAAACTAAGGCAAGAGAGAACGAGCAAAAATATGGCCAGGAACCACCACATCAACCTGGGCCTGATCATCGCGACGATGAAACCCGCAGTTGCGCCGGAGAGCGACACGATCAGCACGGGCCAATTCCTGAGCAACAAGGCCAATCCGAGGTATCCTGCCCCTCCGAGCGCGGCCCTTGCCCAGCGGTTTTCCAGGGGCCTGGCGAAAGCCACCAGGAAAAACGCTATTGCAACGCCCAGCGCGAGGCCGGTGGGAATAAATCCCAGGACGCCTTCCCGGGCCCAGGCCATTGCTCCCAGATAAACGAAAAATCCGGCGCTGATGCCGAACGCCGCGGAAAGACCTCTTTCCCTGGCCAGAAATGAGAGGCCCAGGCCCGGCCCCGCGGCCAGCGCGAGTCCCGCAGGGCCGAGAAACCCGGCCCAGACCAGGCAGAGCGCGATGTGAACCGGGCTTCTCGTCCTGGCCGAGGCTCCAGCAAACAGCGCGGAGAGCATCGGCGCGATGAGCGCCAGATAATCAAATGATTTCACGGATATGTATATCCCGGACAGGAACCTGTAGCCCAGCGAGAAACCCAGAAGGACAACTCCGGCCAGGGCTATTCCCCTCGGATCGAGAAGCCTGGATGTTTCGTCCCCCTGCGCCAGGAGCAATATGGTGGCCCCTGCCGCCAGGACTCCAACCCTCAGCGCGTGTGCCCCTGGCAGAAGGCTGACCCCCGCCGCGGGAACCAGAAGGGGAAGGAACCACGCCAGGATCGGAAGCGCGCAGGACACGATAGCCGCTGGCAAGGCTCTTTTCCAGCCACCATCAAGGCTGTCCAGGAAAACCGCGGCGAGAAACCCGCATGTTCCCAGCAATCCCATCCAGTTGAACGCTACGGGGCCTGATAGCGAGAAAAAACCTGGCCAGACCAGTAGCGGCAAAAGGCAAAGCGGATCCGCCCTCCCTCTTATGCCAAAAAGACGCCTCAGCAGGGTGAGTCCGGATAAAACCGCGAGAAAGAAAACGGATGCGGGGAAAATTGTCCCGAATCCGATTGAGCCTGAGATCACACCACCCACAAGGCCCAGCACGACCAGGAGGCCGAGGTCAGTAAATCTCATACCTGAACGCCCCCTCTTTCAGGCCGTCCATGAAACCATCCCCATCAAACCACTCAAGGTAGAAGAGCAGTTCTATTGCCCTCTCGCGCTCGCGGGTGTGCGTGAAGGCGGCATCAATACGCTCCGGCGGAAGCCACCCCGCTTTGTCAGCCCACTCCATGAAGATAAACCCGTCCCTTCGGGTCATGGCATCAATTACCCCTATGTCCTCAACATCAACAGGGCCATTGGCCCTGTATAGATCAAAGTGATACAGTCTCAGGCCGTTTTTTTCGTAGATGTTAGCGAAAGTGAAGGAGGGACTCTTTACCCCTGAGAGGCCCAGCGAATCCGCAAATCCTCTGACGAATTCGGTTTTGCCCGTGCCCAGGGGGCCAAAGAGTGCAACAAATGTCCCCGGAACCACGAACCCGGAGAGCAGGCCGCCCAGCTCCCGCGTCTTTTCCGGCGAGCCGGATATCACCCTAATCCCCCAGGAGAATTCTCGCGATGACCTTTGGGTAGAGCTCATGTTCGGCCTCGTGTATCCTTGCTTCAAGACTTTCCAGTGTGTCTCCTTCCTCTATCCTGACAGGAACCTGATCAATTATCGGCCCTGTGTCCACCCCTTCATCAACAAAGTGCACCGTCACTCCCGTGACCTTTACACCGTAAGACCAGGCTTGCTCAATCCCGTGAAGTCCAGGGAACGAGGGCAACAGGGCCGGGTGGATATTGATCATCTTGCCTCTGAACGCATTCACTATCTCCGGAGGAACGATGCGCATGTAACCCGCCAGCACGACCAGGTCAGGCGATAGCTCCTGCAGGAGCTCAAGTAGCATCTTGTTGTAAAGATCCCTGTCCCCGATGGCCTTGTAGTCCAGGACCCTGGCCGGTATACCCAGGTTCTTTGCCCTCTCTATGATAAAGGCCTTTGGATTATCGGTCACCATTGCAACTATCTCTATGGGAAGATTCTTATCCCTGATATATTCGGCTATTGCCTGGAAATTACTGCCATTTCCAGAACCCATCACGACGATTCTTTTCATGCGGGACAAATGATAAGGCGAGGACTCGCGCCAGGACAACCAGCAATGATAGCACAAGCACCTTTTATTTTGCGATGGCCGGAAAACACAGGGCAAGGATCGCGGTAAGGGCTTATTCCTCCGGGGCCTTTATCCCCTCCCCTACCCGCTTGCCCTCGGTCAAGAGAAGAAAGAGCCTGGTCTTCGTGGGAGAAGGGTGTTTCTCAGGACTTCCCACCGCGGTCTGAGCGAGCGCGAGACCCACGAACGGCGAGAGAACCAGGATGGGTAGCGCGAGCTTGTCCTTGAGCTCCTCGCTCATGGCCGCGGTTATGGCAAGCGCGGTTATCTCGGTGAACGCGGCACCGGCCAACGAAACCATGAACCTGTCCTTCTTTGTGTAAATGATCCTGTCGTGGAGAGGAAGGATGACCAGAAGTGAATCAATCTCCCCGTGCTTCAGCCAAACGGGCCTAGTGTCTATGTTGAGCACGAGGAACTCACCGGTCAGGCCCTGATAGCTTCCCACGATTACCTCCCCTCCGGAAAAAACCTTTATCTTCTCATCCATGAGAAGGTTGGAGACAACCGTGTCCTCAAGGATGGAGAGGTCAACCACGGTAACGGTCTCGGATCGGATGGCCATGAAAAGGGCAAGGGGTATCATCCTGAAAATTATAAACTACCCCGCGGGACTGGTTCAGCTCCTGTTTGTGGGGCAGATCTCTCTTGGGAAACTTTCAGTTCCGTGCCAGCCCTATCGTATAACCGCCTTGCCCTTGTATTCGCCCGCTTGCCAGAGATAAACCCCGGTCTCAAGGGCTATCCGGTTCTCGCCCTTTTCAAGGTTTCCCGAATAGGCGAGCCTGCCATCGGCTGAGTATATTCTCAGGGGCAATTCCGAAGGAGAAATAAAGAGCGCTCCGCGAGGAACCGGCAAACATCTTATGCTGGAACCGGGAATCGCTTCGCTTTCCTCAACGGCCGGCGGGCAGACATCTGAAACGATGAGGGCAGGCGTTGCAGACGAGAGGATGGGATTTCCCTGTGTAGGAGTGCAATCTGCCAGACCAACCGGCAATGTGGTGAACGGGAATGGGGTCGCGATCGTTGGAGAACAGGCATAAACGCAACCCGCATAGTCTCCGCTGGCGTCAACCTGCAAGAGTACGCAATCCCAACTGCCAGCGCCCGAGCTGGTTGTCCTGCCAGCAATGGCTATGCCGGCCTGGGGAGTCAGAACCACCGAGGAGGGCTGTTCGTCATCCGGGCCGCCGAATGTCCTGGCCCAGATGAGACTACCCGTTGAGCTCAGCTTGAAAACCAGGATGTCTCCCCAACCTGCACCAAAGCTTGAGGTGTATCCCACAAAAACCAGTCCGCCATCGGGACACCAGGCCGCTCCGCAGGAATAGTCCCCAGCACCACCGCCAGCAGTCCTGGCCCAGCGGAGGTCTCCGGATGGAGTGATTCTCAGGATCATTGCATCCGCGGGGCCAGCCGAAAAGCTGGAGGTATAGCCTGCGAGAATCAGGTCGCCCCCCGGAATCTCATTGATTGAGTAAGCCCATTCATCGTCAACGCCACCGAATGTCTTTGCCCAGTCAAGGGTTCCAGAGGAAGAGATCTTGAGCAGTATGAAGTCGGCCCCGCCGTTACCGAAGCTGGATGTGTAGCCAGCAACAACAAGTCCGCCGTCGGATGTCCGGGTAGCGGATGAGGCCCAGTCATATTGAACACCGCCAAATGTTTTTGCCCAATCAAGATCGCCGGAGGATGAGAGTTTTATCAGCAGGAAATCGGTCCCGCCGGAGCCAAAGCTCGTGGTGTAGCCGGCAATGACGAGGCCGCCATCTGGAATCTCAACAATGGAGTATGCCCTCTCGTCGCCCGCGCCGCCGAATGTCCTGGCCCAGTCCAAACTGCCGGATGAGGACACCCTTGTAACCATGAAATCCGTTCCGCCGGAGCCAAAGCTCGCGGTGTAGCCGGCAACCGCAAGGCCGCCATCGGTTGTCCCGACAAGTGAGTAGGCCCAGTCATCAGCCGGCCCGCCGAATGTTCTGGCCCACTGGAGAGCGCCGGAAGGCGAGAGTTTCATGACCAGAAAATCTGTTCCGCCCGCGCCCGAGCTGGCTGTGTATCCCGCAAGGGCGAACCCGCTGTCAGGTATGGCGAAAAGAGAATATGCTCCGTCATCGCCCGATCCGCCGAATGATCTTGCAAAGAGGGCCTGCGAAACCAGGCCGGTCAGGACAACAAACGAAACTGCCATCTCAAGTGCCCGTAAATATTAAAGGAATATCTGGCGAAATCGCCAACACACAGCTGTCCGAAGATCATTTTCTATGGACCAAGAGGCCGCTCAGAAAAAGACAGACGCCACCTAGCGCGAGCGCGCTGGGCATGAGATAGGCATGGCCGCTGAGCGGCCCGTAACCCTGCGCCCCAAAAAGCCAAAAGAGTGCCAGGGCGACCCCCTCAAGGAACATGATGACGCCTGCTATCTTCCTGAACCATATTCCCAGGATCGTGGGTGCGAGAATCAAAAGTCCCGGAAACGAGTGCATTGCCATCCCCAGGGGGTCGGGCCATGTGTCAAGCGAGAAAAGGATAAAGATGAGAGCCTCCAGGAAGCCTATCACGAGGCCAAAGAACCAAA
>CBFGJU010000045.1:0-4762 GCA_965649155.1 Caldifarciminota bacterium
TTCCTGTTTCGGGATGCAGGCGCGGTGGCCTGACCCCACACCTAAAACCATTATCAGGGGCGGATTTCCAGCTTGGGAAGGATTTTGCGCAGGAACCGGGTGCCAACCGACTGGATAACCTGGCCAGTTGCCGATTATTGACTGGATCTCGCATCTCGCAGACAACCGAATTTGAACGGGGCCTGGCCTGGCGTTTATAATTGGGTTCTAGCATGGAGGTTTGCTTTGAAAAACTGCCCTAGCTGCGGAACGGAAAACCCTGATGAGGCAAGGTATTGCGTGAAATGCGGAGCGTTGTTGACCGGCCCCGGGGAAACATCGGCAGGACCCGGGGTTTCTGGCCCGTATACTGGCGAAGTAATAGGTGGTCCCCCTCCGGAGAAGAAGAGCAAGTGGTGGATATGGCTCATAATAGGCATCGTGGCCGTCCTCCTTGTTGTCATAGGTATATGCTGTATCCTGGGTGGCGGATGCACGATGCTTGGCATGATGAACCAGTGAATTCTGGTGCCGGAAACCTATGGAGGAGCTGAAGAGGAGGATCAGAGAGCTCAGGGGGTTTCTTTGACACCGAGTCTCTGTCCAGGCGAGTTGAGGAAATAGAATCCAGGGCTGGCGCCCCTGATTTCTGGGCCAACCAGGCCGAGGCAAGGGCCATGATGACGGAGCTCGCCACGATAAAGGAAAAGCTTGAGCTCTTTGGACGCCTGGAGTCAGAAATAGAGGCGGTTGAAGAGCTTATCGGCGAGAACCCTGCCGCGGCAGGCGAGCTTGAGCACGAGATAGCCTCCATCCAGAAGAGCCTTGACGAGCTTGAGATCAAGCTCGTGCTCTCTGATCCGGATGACCTTAAGAACGCTATCCTTGCCATCCACCCCGGCGCTGGCGGAACCGAGTCCCAGGACTGGGCGCAGATGCTCCTTCGGATGTATCTCAGGTGGGCAGAGAGGGAGGGCTACAGCGTCAAGACGATGGATTACCAGCCCGGGGACGAGGCCGGCATAAAGGACGCGACACTGCTCGTTGAGGGGCCTTATGCCTATGGCTACCTGAAGGCTGAACGAGGGGTGCACCGGCTGGTCAGGATAAGCCCTTTTGACGCGTCCCACCGCAGGCACACCTCCTTTGCATCGGTATTCGTGTATCCTGAGGCCGAGGAGGTGGAGATTGATCTGGATATGAACGACATCAGGATTGAGACCTTCAGGGCCTCCGGCCCTGGAGGCCAGCACATGCAGAAAAACGACACGGCTGTCCGTATAATCCACGAGCCGACCGGGATAATCGTTTCCTGTCAGTCCGAGCGTTCCCAGCACCAGAACAAGCTCAATGCCCTGCGTATACTCCGCTCCAGACTATACGAGGCAGAGCGCGAGGCGCAGAATGAGAAAATGAGGGCTAAGACCGGCGAGAAGCACGAGATAGGCTGGGGCCACCAGATAAGGAGCTATGTCCTGCACCCATACCGGATGGTCAAGGATCACAGGACAGATCACGAGACAGGCAACGTAGATGCTGTTCTTGACGGCGATATAACCGAGTTCATGAGAAAATACCTTCTATCCCTCGGGAGGCAAGCGAAATGAAGGAAACAGCCGCCCGTTGCATATTTTTGCCTGCTGGTTTCACCCTGCTTGTTTTGCTGATACCAGCTTGCGACCTCATGCCCTGGGCGAAGAAAGACCTTAACTTCACCCCGGCCGCAAGCCAGACTCCTGGTTCCCAGGAGGTCGCGGACTTCATCAGGTCTCTCAAGAGGGGCAAGACCGACAGGGCCGCGGAACTGCTCTCCGAGGAAGCCAGGGTTCGCTGGAACCTCAGGCTGGCCCTCATGCCGGAAAACGAGCGAAAGGAATTCCTTCGGAGCATAAAATCCGACACATTCCTCGTTGACGAGGATGTGAACCGGTTCGTCATCAGGGGGAAAACCGCCGCACCGACCAGGGCAAAGATCGTCCGGGAACGCGGCAAGAGGAGGCTGGAATTTTGAACGCTCTGGCTATTTCGCTTTTCGCGGCGGTAAAGGTTGTGAGTCTGGGCTACGGCCTTGACCTCTCGCCGGATGTTCTGGTTGAGGAGGACGGCACGCGTTTCTGGCTCTCTGAGCAGAAGCCCTCCCGGAACGACTCCCTGTTTGACCAGCTTTCCAGGAAGGACAGGGAAAAGCTCCTTAATCACATGAGATTCCCCGGAGACAGGGAGGCCCTCTTTGGCCGGGATGCCCTCGTTTCTCTCGCTGTCGCGGAGCACGATTTCAACAACTGGTCAGGCCCGAAAATCCTGAGGGATAACCTTCCCCCTGGCGCAGAGGCTCTCCTTTCATCGTTTCAGAAGGATGAGTCTGCCGAGGCCGCCAGAAAGGCATGCCTCGCGTGGGCATACTCGGCCGCGCTGGCTGATTGGTTGGCCCTGAAGCTCCCAGACGCCAAGTTGAGCGACGAGGCCGCGGCATTCCTCTCGGATATCGTTTTCTCCGGCCCCCTCGCGATGAAGCCAGATGACGCCCTTTCCGTTCTCAAGACAGTGGCAAAGGAATCCCCAGGCTCAAAACCCCTGAAATCCATCCTCAGCCTGCACAGGAAGACATGTTCCCTCCGTTTCCAGTCTTCCCTGAGGGACTACTATGCTCTGGTTGAGAAAACCGCTGGCAAGTCCGGAAAGGTCCGGGAATTATACCTTAAGGGTGTGGAGGCATACGCCAGCGAGGACTACAGGACAGCGCTTTTCTACTGGAAAGAGGTCCTGAAGATAGACCCGAACCACGAGGACGCGAAACGGGGAGCCGAGAAGGCTGAGAAGATGTTGGGAAGGTGAAACCCGAGTTTCCTCATGCCAGGGACCGAAAGATTTCGCCCCGTTTGAGATAACCCCAGGATTCCTTTTGACTGATAACACATGCCTGTTTTCCTTATAATTTTCACCCTTGACAGAGCTTTCCCGTCCCGTTAAAAGGACCCTGTTCCTCTCCTACTTTGAGGGAGCGGCTGTTGCCCTTCACAACTCATACACCATCGGGCTTTATCCCATCGCGTTCGCGCTCCTGCTTGGCGCGTCGGACTTCCAGATCGGGATACTCGGAGCCTTCTCCTTCCTGGCGACGCTTTTCGGTTTCCTGGCCGCATACCTGGTTGAGGCAACTGGTCAGCGCAAGCAGACGACTGTCTGGACTGGGTTTTTGTCCAGGTCAATATGGATTCTCGCGCCCCTGATCCCGCTCATGGCCATCGGCTCGGCCGGCAAGGCCTGGATATTCATATTTCTCGTCGGTGTATCTTCAGCCGCGAACGCCATGAGCGGGAACGCTTGGCTCGCGTGGTTCACTGACCTGGTTCCCTCGGAGATAAGGGGCAGGTATTTCGGAAAGCGCTCCGGGATGCTCTCAGCGGTTGGCCTTGCCGGCGCGATAGGGGTCGGGCTCTTCCTGGATCACTACAAGAGGGCCGGCGCTGAGTTCCAGGGATATGCGGTGATTTTCGTCCTCGCATTCGCGCTGGCCGTGGCCTCGCTCGTCCTTTTCTTCTTTCATCACGAGGGCAGGAGGCCGGAGGCAAAGGGATTCCGCGGAGCGGGCGCGGCCCTGATGAAACCCCTCTCTGACAGGGGATACCGGGTTTTTCTGCTGTATTTCGTAGTCTGGGCTTTGGTCAACGGCCTCTCGTCTCCTTTCTGGGGAGCGCACATGTTCAAGAACCTCGGCATGACCTACACCCAGGTATCGCTATACACGGCCATAGCCGGTGTCTGCGTTTTCTTCTCCCACATGCTCTGGGGTTGGATCATTGACAGGACAGGCGCGAGGGCAGTCCTCAGGTTCTGCTCGGTCGGCGCTATACTGACCCCGCTGGTCTGGCCTTTTGCTGACCGGACGAACCTGATACCGATCTGGATTGATGCCGCGCTCTCAGGTGTCGTCTGGCCGGGGATAAACCTGGCCGCGCTTTATCTCCTCATGGAGAACCGCGGAGAATCCGGGGATTCCTCTGTCGCAATCTATTCTTTTGCCACAGGACTCGCGGCCTTCCTCACCAGTCTCGTGGGTTCCTGGCTCGCGGTTGCCCTGTCCGGCCTCTATTTCAAGGGCTACGGCCTCTTTATCAACAACTTCACCACCCTATTCATAGCGACCGCTCTTCTCAGACTCGTTGTCCAGATATTCATGCCACGCTTTGCCGAACCAAAGAGGGGATCCGCTCGCGCGGTTCCCAGGGAGGCCATAGCCTTCCTCTGGCTCGCTGTCCTCACCAGCAGGGAAAAGCTCCTTTGGGTTGTCGGGAGGATGAGGGGACATGAGAACGGCTGATCTCCTCGCTGAGGTCTTCCGGAGGCTGTTTTCTGCCTATGGGCCGCAGGGATGGTGGCCCGGAGAGACCCCCTTTGAGGTCTGCATCGGCGCGATACTTACCCAGAATACCGCGTGGTCAAATGTTGAAAAGGCAATAGAGAACCTCAGGTCCGCGGGCGCGTTTGATCCTGATTCCCTCCTGGGACTCGGCCATGCCGAGCTCGCGGCCCTGATAAGACCGGCCGGCTACTTCAACCAGAAGGCGAGGAAGATAAAGGATTTCCTCTCCTGGTTCAGGGATGTGGGCGGATTTGAGGCCATGGAAGGGATGGACACTTCCGCTCTCAGAAAATCCCTCCTCTCTGTCCGGGGAATAGGTCCGGAGACCGCGGACAGCATCCTGCTGTATGCGTTAGGCAGGCCGGTTTTCGTGGTTGATGCCTACACGCTGAGGGCCCTCGCCAGGCACGATATCATTGG
>CBFGJU010000046.1:0-4748 GCA_965649155.1 Caldifarciminota bacterium
AGGATGTGAGTCTTTATGAGGTTCCCCAGCCACGCGAGCCGCGGATCAGAGAGAAACGGGGGAAGGCCTTCCTGGTTGAAGAGGACGCGCAAGAGTGGCGACAGGGTTCCGACAGCGATGCCCTCCGAGAGGCTCCCCAGGAGGGCCATCAGGAAAGATGCCGAGAAGAGGAACCAGTGCCTCCCCATGAAGGATAGGAGGAGCGAAAGGGGTCTTTTCTCAGCGGGTTTCAAGGCTCAGGGTGAAAGTATAAGGCAAAAAGACGAACGCACGGAACGCGCGCGGGATGAGAATGGATAGGAGGCTATCCCCCTTTCTTTCTCGCCTTCTGTTCCATTTCGTCAGCCTTTTTATGCATGGCGCCGGACTCTTTCTTTTTTCCGGCCGCCTTGAATATGTCCCCCGCTTTTTCGTATGCGGAAGCCGCGGGCCAGTATTCGCCCGCGGCCTCGGCCTCCTCGCCCATTCTCCTTGTCTCGCTCGCCAGCGCGAGGGCTTCGTCCTTTTTGCCGGACTCCAGGAGCAGATCCGCGGCCCGGCCATAGGCATCTGTAGCAAAATAAAACCTCAGAGACTGGTCGCTCTTCTCGTATAATGCTCCCGCTTTCCGATAAAGGTCAACGGCCTCCTCGGCCCTGCCGAGGGTGTCCAGTTTCCTGGCGGCCCAGCCGTATTCCTGCGCCGCGGTCCAGAGCTCGCCGGACCTTTCATATAGATCCGCGGCCCTTATCTGAAGAGCCGCGGCCTCGGCAATCATGCCCGCGTCCCTGAGCTTGTTGGCCGCGGAGGCATATCCGTCTGCCGCGGACCTCGTGTCTCCTGTGGCCTCTGCCCTTCCAGCAAATCCCTGCCACATATCACAGGCCTCGTCTGCCCTGCCGGATCCCTCCAGGAGCGCTGAGGCTTCAATGTAGGAATAGACGGCTTCCCCGTATTTCCCTGCCCTCTCGTATAGCTCGCCGGATTTCCTGAGGAGCTCAATCGCGGCCGTTGTGTCAGATCCTGCGAGGATCATTCCCGCGCTACTCATGGCCAGGGCTGAGACAACATATTCTCCGACCATAGCCGTCCTTTCCCCGAAACCGGAAAGCAGTTTCGCGCCGCTGTCTGGCCTGGAGGCATCCGAGAGAGCAAATCCAGCCTGGGTGTAGTAGAAAAGGGCGTCATTGAAACGGAAAGCCTTCTCTGCCGACCTGGCCTTTTGAACCAGCGCGGAAACGGTGTCGTTCGCGGGGGGTTTCCCCGCCAACAGTGCAAGAATCAGCGCGGCACCCGTCATCTCCATTTCGTCCTCCATATTCCCTTTTCGCCCCACATCAGGAGCCAATCCCCCTCAACCTTGAGCAACCTGTTCGCCATCTGGAAACCCTGGGGCGCCTCAAGGGTGGCGAGCAGTTTGCACTTCGGAAGGGAGTAGAGGAAAACCTTGAGAATCCCGGCCAGAGGAACATAGACGCAGAGAAAGACCGTGTCCCCCGCGAACGCTGAGGAATAGACCTGCCTGAGAACCAGCTTCCCGTCCGTGGTCACGGTTGCCTTCTCCAGATCCATAGGTATCTTGGCCGAGTTGAGGTATCTGCCGTTGCCATAGAGCATGCCCTTTGGATGAAATGGGTTGACCGCGAACACCAGAAGGGTATCCGAGCTGACCGAAAGGCCAACCGGGGAACAGGCTCCTGGATATATCTCAGCTATTGCCCTGTCCGCGGGGAGGCCAAAGCTCCCCTCCTTTCCTCTATGTCCCGAAAACGGCTGAAATACCGTCCCATCGGATGTGTCATAGCCTACGACCAGGATGTAGTTTCCGTATTGCGCGACGGATTTTGCAACGGTCTGCTGAAAAACAGCGCGGGTCTCAAAGATCTGCTCGCAAGACCCATTTTCATTCAGCAAGGCCACATGCCCCTCCAGACCAACCAGGATGTGTTCGCCATTCCAGCTCAGGCTAAAGGGGCCTCCAAAATCCGTCCAGCAGGGGAACTCCCAGAGGATATTGCCCAGGCTGTCAAAGGCAACCACGCGCCTGTTCGTTGAATCAGCGCCGTAGAAGACCCCCTCGCCAGGCTCCACATCAACCAGGGGGCAGGGTATTTCCGCGACCGGTTGCCAGATATTGAGAACCTGGGATAGGATGATGGCGATCATGGCCGGGATATTTTAATGCGTGGGCCGCGACCGTGGCTACAAGAAGCCGGGGTTTCATCCCTGGCGAGGGCGCCAGGGGCTACCCGTTATTCTGAGATGGGTAGATCAGGGCGCCTCGCCCTGGAAAATGGGGCTTCTCGCTCTCCCCCTGGCGGGGGCGCCAGGGCTACCCCACAAATATATCCGGGTGGCTCAGGGCGCCTCGCCCTGGAAGATGTGGCTTCTCGCTCTCCCCCTGGCGAGGGCGCCAGGGGCTACCCGTTATTCTGAGATGGGTAGCTCAGGGCGCCAAATATATCCGGGTGGCTCAGGGCGCCTCGCCCTGAAAAGATGGCCTCTTCCCGATCCCCTGGCGTGGGCGCCAGGGGCTACCCCACAAATATATCCGGGTGGCTCAGGGCGCCTCGCCCTGGAAAGATGGCCTCTCCCCGATCCCCTGGCGGGGGCGCCAGGGGCCGTGATTTCCTGGCGTCCGGGACAGGCTTTTAGGCCTGCCATTGGTCTGGAAAACCCGTTCCGGACCGTTATATCCTTGCAATTCTCCCATCTGTCCAGGGGCGCCTGATAGGGCAGGCACGAGGCCTGGCCCTACTCTCTGGCCCTCATAACCTCAAGGAACGCCTCTGGCGGGACATCAACCTTCCCGACCCTTTTCATCCTGCGCTTGCCCTCCTTCTGCTTCTCCAGGAGCTTGCGCTTCCGGGTTATGTCCCCGCCATAGCACTTCGCGGTGACATCCTTTCGGAGGGGGACTATTCGCTCCCTGGCTATTATCCTGCCTCCTATCGCGGCCTGGATGACAACCTCAAACAGGTGCCTTGGTATCTGCGCCCTGAGCTTCTCGCAGATAGCCTTGCCCATTCTGTAGGCCCTGTCCCTGTGGACTATTGCTGAGAAGGCGTCAACCCTTTCCCCAGCGACCAGGATGTCAAGGCGAACGAGGTCCGAAGGGCGCCAACCAGCCAGGTCGTAGTCCATGGACGCGTAGCCCCTTGAGACGCTTTTGAGCTTGTCAAAGAAATCGTAGATGACCTCCGAGAGTGGTATGTCGTATTCAAGCATCGCGAGGCCGGGGTCAAGAAACGAGAAGCTCGTTTGCTCTCCCCTCCTGGACTGCGCGAGCTCCATGACAGGGCCTATGTGCTCAGAGGGGGTGATTATCTGCAATCGGACAAAGGGCTCCTCCGCAACATCCGGGTCATCCGGGAAATCCGAGGGCCTTTCTATCTCAACCAGCTCGCCCCTTTTGCTCTTTACCCTGTAGTGAACGGTCGGGGTTGTTATGACTATGTCAAGACCGAACTCGCGCCTCAGACGCTCTGTGGTTATCTCAAGGTGGAGCATTCCCAGGAAACCGCACCTGTAGCCTGGCCCTATGGCCGGGGAGTGTTCGCCGATGAACGAAAGGGCCGCGTCCTGCAATTTCAGTTTTTCCAGGGCCCTGGTCAGATCCGGGAAATCGCCCGGCACAACAGGATAAAGGCCCGCGTAGACCATGGGCTTTGCTTCCCGGTAGCCCGGCAGTGGTTTGGTATCCGGCAGTCTCGCGTCAATCACCGTGTCCCCGACCCTCGCCTCGGATATGTCCCTTATCGCCGCGACGAAGTAGCCCACATCGCCGGCCCGCAGGGCATCGGTTCTCTGCATCTGTGGCCTGAAAACCCCCACCTCTGTTATCTCGTATTCGTTGCCGGTTGAGGCAAAGGCTATCTTCATTCCGGGCCTCAGCTCGCCATCAAAGACCCTTATGTATGGGATTACACCCCTGTAGTCATCGTAAAGAGCGTCAAATATGAGGGCACGGAGGGGCTGGTTCGGATCGCCCTCCGGAGGGGGAATCCTCTCTATTATCAGGTCAAGGAGCTCGCGGACCCCTCTCCCTTCCTTCGCGGAAACCCTGAGAATCTCTCCCGGCCCCACGAGCTCCTTTATCTGGCGCGCGACGCGGTCCGGATCGGCCGTGGGGAGGTCTATCTTGTTGATGACCGGGATTATCTCAAGGTCAGCCTCCAAAGCCATGTAGAGATTTGAGACGGTCTGAGCCTCAACTCCCTGGGACGCGTCCACCAGGAGAACCGCGCCCTCAACCGCCGCGAGGGACCGGGAGACCTCGTATGTGAAATCAACATGGCCTGGAGTGTCAATCAGGTTCAGGGTATAGCCCCCGTATTCCATCCGGACCGCCTTCATCTTTATGGTTATGCCGCGCTCTCGCTCAAGATCCATGGAATCAAGGGTCTGCTCGGTAATCTCCTCTGGCCTCAGTGTCCCGGTTATCTCTAGGAATCTGTCCGCGAGGGTGCTCTTGCCGTGGTCAATGTGAGCGATTATGGAGAAGTTCCGGGTCCGGTTCACCTTCATATTATCCCGCAATGGCAAAAGCCGAGACAACCACGGAACCCCTGCCGCTGGCGCGTCCCCTTGCCTGACCCTGAGAAATCAGTTATAATATAGGCCTACCCCTGGGATTCCTGGGAGGTGAAAGAGATGATGAAGCTGGTATTACAATTGCCCTATTCTGGCGTGGAGAGAGAAGTTGCGGTTGAAAAAGTCCCCTTCGCAATCGGTTCTGCCCCGAGCTCGGACCTGGTGATCGCAACCCT
>CBFGJU010000047.1:0-4669 GCA_965649155.1 Caldifarciminota bacterium
GAGGGCAGATACATATGTACCCCTGAGCGAATCGCCAACAGGGTTGTTCTCGCCTTGGTTCTTGTCCTTGAATATGGTCACCTTCAGGGGCTGTCGGGACATATCCGAGGCCAGGTAATAGATGTTCTTGAGCTCGTAGTTCCAGATCTCAAGGGTCTCCGGTGAAGCGGAGCGCCAGTCTATTGAATCCGGGAAAGAACCAGGGCATATCATCTTGAGTCTCAAGGTATCACCGGAGATGTCCCCTATCTGGATGGTATTCTGGCCCTGTTTCAGGACCATGTAGACCCCGAGCTTTTGTCCTCGCGAGAGCGCGGAGTTGAGCTCTATCCAGGTCGTATACTGGAAGAAGGTGTAGTCGCCCTTGTCGGATCTGAGAAGGTGGAACCAGCCTGCTTCCTTGATAGCCGACGAGGTATCCCCGTCGTAGTAAATGATGCCCGGTTTGGCCTGCATCTGGAAGTTGTTTGAAAGTATGTCATCGTCAAGATAAACCGCAAGCGCGAGGATGCTGTCGGTCGCAGGGTTTATGTCCAGATTGAAAAACTTCTTGCTGATAAACTGGTCAGCGGTCAGGGTCTCGGTAACCATCTCAGCGCCGCCGGTGAACTGCTTTGATTCCCTGGAACCCCTGTCGCGAACAGCCAGCAGGGTGGTTGTCAGGCCACCCATCCTGAAAACGCCCTTCGCTCCAAAGAGGCCGGTTCTGGAACCGCCGGGGAATGAGGCGTATTGGGTTGAGGGGAATTCGGCCTTTGTGTCGCCGGCCTCAAGGAGCTGGACGACCTCGTCCTCTTCCCCCTCGTATTTTATCACGACCTGGTTCTTGGCCTGGTTCATCCGTTCCGAGTCGTGGTCTATGAGAACCTTTATCTTGGAACCAACCGTGCCGGTGAGCCTTATCTGCATGGTCTGGTCCATTTCCAACGAAAACGGCGTTCCAGTGCCATAGTCCATCTGTGAACCTATGGGATAATCTCCCCTTCCGCCAACCGTGATGCTGTTCTGGCCGTCTATCTGGAGCTTCCCGCCCTCGCCCAGGAACGCGAGCTGGCCGGGCATCTGGACCGGTATCTCAACATCCGGGATGAGGCCCTGGCTCTTCTGGCTTTCCTCCTTGTTCTGTGCCAGGAGGGCATCAACAAGCCACTCTCGCCTCCTGTAGGCCACGCGCTCGGCAAGGTATCGCGATAGGGGCATCATGGAAAAGGTATCTATCGCGACCTGCCTGTAGACCCTGGAGAGAAACACATACCCCCCGCGAATGGACGAGGTATCCCTTATGCCCTGGGTGTTTCTCAGGAAGCTCTCCGAGAAGCGTTGGTGGAAATAGGGTGCCACAAGGGTGTCAGAAGTCCCTGAGGTATCAGACACATCCCCCTGGGCCAGGAGGAGCGTTCCCAAAAAAAGGGACTCCCACCCTATCATTGCCAAATTATCCTATAAGACGCCTTTGTCGCTCAATGATTAGACATGGGAGAAGGGGGTTTTGTTCCCGGAATCAGCTGTTGCACATGGACCGTGGTTCCCGCTTGCCATTTCGCGCGCCTATGGTCCGGTCACGAATCTCCAGTAGATTATCGCGAACATCGCGCCTGCCCACACGAGAACTGAAATGATTACGCCGGGGTCGCGAAGAATTACCCTGTCAGGGGATTCGCCTCTCTTCTCAACCAGATAGACGAACCTGAAGACCGCGTAGACGACTATGGGCGTTGTCCAGACAGCCCAGTCGTTTCCGAGACGGGCAAGGGTCTCAGGGGAAACCGTGTACAGGGCGTATGTCAGGATGGAAAGCCCCGCGGAGATGGTTATAAGCTGATCCAGAAGCCCCCCGGAGTATCTGCCCAGGGTCTCCCTGTGGTCGCGTGCGGCATCGCCCATAAGAGCAAGTTCCTGTCTTCGTTTTGCGAGGGCTATCAGCAGGGCGAGAAACAGCGTCGCGAGGAGGAGCCAGTGTGAAAAGGATACGCGAACGAGGAACACGCCAGCTATTGCCCGGAGAAGGAATCCAAGGGCAACCGAAAGGACATCCAGGATGACCATTCTCCGCAGGGCAACAGAGTAAAGAATGTTAAGGGCCAGGTAACCGAGGGCAGTAAGGCCGAACCGGAAAGAGAGGAGAAAAGAGCCGGCAAGTCCTATGGTTACCAGGATCAGGCCGAAAAGCAGAGCTCCTGTGGCCGAAACCGCGCCGGACGGTATGGGCCTCTGATTCTTGGTGGGGTGAACAGCGTCCGTGTTCCTGTCAGCCCAATCATTGAGGGAATATACTCCGGACGACAGAACGCAGAAAAGGATGAAGCCGCCAGCCGAAAGCATTATATCGCCGGCAGACAGGAGCTTCATCCCGAAAAGGGGCCCCGCCAGGACAAAGAGGTTCTTGATCCACTGGCCCGGCCTGGCGAGTCTCAGGTATCCCATGTTATGTCCATCCAATCAGATGCGGGATCGATCATGCCCGGTAAGCCTTTCCGTCTTTTATCTTGACCCTAACGCGCAGGCCCTCCTTCATGCCCTCCGGAGGCTCGACAACGGGGACCTGAACGATGTAGTCCGGCAGGAAAACCATTCCGCCCCTTCTCCTATTTGAAACAACCCCTGGAACGATCTTTCCCTCCAGGTTCGCCATCACCGCGGCATAAAGTGCATCGCGCTGGGTTTTTCTTGAATCTGCTTCTCTTTCTTCCAGATCGGGAAGCAGTCCTGCCAATTCCTCGGTTGTATATGGGGGTTCGGTGCCTTCAAGCAAAGCCAGGGCCTGCCGCTGGTTTATGAGGTCAGTGAACCTTCTTAGGGGAGATGTGGCCTGCAGGTATGATGAAAAACCGAGGCCCCTGTGCGGTTTCGGTTCCGGCGAGAGGTGGGATCTCTTCAGGGCATAGAGTGCCTTTACCGGATAAAGCGGGTTGTGGGGAGAGGGAGGCCTGCCGTGGGGTTCGGGTTGGTACCGGAACGCTCCTGGAACGCCCTTGGTGGCGAGAAATTTTGACACCAGGTGGTTGTAGAGGATCATGGGTTCGGTTATCATCAATTGCTCAGGCGACTCCGGGTCAATCCTTTCAAAGAGCATTTCCCCGTCAGCCTCGGATGCTTTCAGGTATGGTATGGGTATCAGGTTCCCTCCGGACATTGCCCTGCGTTCCGACAGCGCTAGCGAAAGGGAATATAGCTGGCGTATGCGGGGTTCGCTCTTCAGGAGGCCAGCGAGCTCCGGGTATGTGAACCTGGCAGATAGTCTGAGCTGGGCGAGCTTCATCTCAACCCTGATGAGTGTCCCGTCATCATCAAGGTCGGCAAAAAGCGAAAGGACGGGGCCGGTCCTTTTTTCGGAAAGCGAGAGTTTTTCCCTGATGAGTCCCTCCGGAAACATGTAGATGCTTCTGCCGGGGAAATAGACGGATACCGCGCGCGCCATTGCCTCCCTGTCAAGGGCGCTCCCCTTCCTTATGAACCAGGAAACCATTGATATGTGCACCCCAAGCCTGTAGAACTTCCCGAAGGAGCGAATGGATATGGCGTCATCCGGATCTGCTATCTCAGGGTCGTCAACCGCGAAGGCCTCGCAATCGGTTATGTCCGGGTATCCGCCTGAGAACGAGGGCACTGCTCCGGCCTCGGCAATAGCCTCCTGCGAGAAAGCCCTTTCAAGATCGCTCATGTGCGGTGCTCCTGTACCTGGATTGATGTTGCTTCAAGAAAATCAGCTATGGCACCGTGTTTTGAGGATAAGGCCTCCTCAGGCCTGCCATCCCAGGCTATTTTCCCATCGGAGAGGAGAACTATCTTGTCAGAGACCTTCGTGGCAAGGTGCATGTCGTGGGTCACGACAACGGAGGTAACCCCGAGCTTCCTGTCCAGATCGGAGATGAGGTCGCAGATCGTGTCAGCGGTTATGGGATCAAGTCCAGTGGTCGGTTCATCGTAGAAAAGATACCTTGGCTTGGCTACTATGGCCCTGGCCACCCCAACCCTCTTCTTCATGCCGCCGGAGAGCTCAGCCGGGTAGAGCTTCTGCGTTCCACCCATATCAACCATCTCAAGGGCCTCAGCGACTCTCTCTTTGATCTCGCTCGCGCGGACCTTTCTCTCAACAAGTGGCAAAGCAACATTATCATATACGGTCATGGAATCAAAAAGAGCGGACCACTGGAAAACGAAACCCATGTTCTTCCTGAGGGCATAAAGCGCCTTGAGCCCGGCCCCCGAAACATTCACACCGTCAATAAACACAGCGCCCCTGTCCGGCTTCATGAGTCCGACGATGTTCTTGAGCAAAACGGTCTTGCCGGAGCCGCTCTTTCCCAGGATGGTTATGGTCTCCCCATCCCCTACGGTGAGGCTCACGCCCGAAAGAACCGGATTTTTGCCGAAAGACTTGTAAAGGTCCTTGACCTCTATCACGGACAAATTATAAAGAGGACGGGAGGGCTTAAACATCAAGGCCCCGGCCGGGAACGGGAGGTGCGATTATTTTACCCGGCCGGGGCTGAGGATTACCTGATTATCTTCAAGGTCTTCATCCCTCCCTGATACCTGAGCACCGCGAGATAAACGCCCTTTGTTCCTGTGTTGGGGATGAAGGTGTGGCCGCCCTGAGACAGAACCCCGTCATAAAGCCTCTGAACAAGCTTCCCTGATGCATCATAAAGGCTCAGGGAGACCTGGG
>CBFGJU010000048.1:0-4669 GCA_965649155.1 Caldifarciminota bacterium
TTCAATGTGCTCCTAAAGACCCTGTCCGAAGACCCGCTGAAGGCGAGGCAGGGGGCCCTGGCGTGCCTTGGAATCGCGCCGGCGGAACAAGATTGGCGAATCCCGAACGCTCTGGACAGGGCAGAGAAACATCTTGAGCGATCCGGCTACTACAGGGGGAGACTACGGGTGTTCCTTGACTCAAAAGACCCGAAGATGGAGCAGGCTCTCCGGGATATATACGGGACAGAGGTTATGTTCGTGGGGCCATCATCCGTAGCGCCGGATGAAACGCTCATGCTACTTGAGCTATCGGATTTCTATGTGGGCGCCGGAACGGTTCTGACCGGGTTCGCGTTCCTCTTCGGAAAGAAGTGCATCCTGACCGGAAACCAGCGGGTTCCGGAGGGGGTGGACGCGAGGCCTGTCGGGAACCTGAGGAGAACGCTCAACAGGATGGGGTTCCTGTGAACAGGGCACTGCCTTTTGGCCTGGCCTTCCTGGCCGTTCTCACCGCGGCTACAATAGGGGTGACGCAACCAGCAATAGGCCGGGCACAGGAAGAGGTCAGGACAACATCAATGCTCCTGGCAAAGCTGATGAGCAGTCTCTTCCTTTCGGTCATATCCGAGGACGAGATAGCAGGAATAATGAAGGAGGTCATAGCAAAGGTTGACTTCCCGATGGTCATAACGGACCAGGACGGTAGCCCGAGGGCGTGGAAGCAGGTTGGCGTTGACCCGGACAGGTTCAGTCCGGAGCAGTTGGCGGAGCCGCAGAAGCTGGAGGATGACCCAGATTACCGGAGGATCCTCTCCGCGAGGGACAGGTTGAAAGTCCAGAACGAACCATTTCCAATATCCGCTGGCGGAGGCGTGGTACTAGGCTATGTCTATTTCGGGCAACCAGCGAGCCTCGTCTACCTGCGCTTACTGCAGGTGCTATTGCCCCTCCTGGGACTCCTGGCCTTTTTGGGATTGCTCTGGGCCGCCAGATCCGTTCACACCTACCAGGCCGCGGCTTTCTGGGCATCGTTCGCGAAGGGCCTGGCCCACCAGCTCGGGACGCCGGTCTCGTCATTGATGGGATGGCTTGACCTGTTGAAAAAAGACGAGGGTATTGACCCGAAGGTCAAGGAAGGCTTGGAATCTGACATGGAGCGCATCAGGTCAATCCTCAGGAGGTTCTCAAAGATAGGCGGACCGCCACAGCTGGAACCCCTTCTCCTGCCGAAGCTGGCCGAGAGCTCTGTGGCAGAGGCAAAAGCAAGGTTTCTCGGGGACATGTCGGCCGAGGTGATAGCAGAGGGCCGGTGTCAGGCGAGGGGGGATTCGGAGCTCCTCTCCTGGGTATTTGAGATATTCCTGAAGAACGCCTGGGAGGCAAAGAGGGCCGAGGGCGCGCGAGTGATAATACGGATAAGGGAGGAACCGAAGTGGTGCGTGGTTGAGATAGAGGATAACGGAAGGGGAATCCCAAAGGAAAAACAGGGCCTGCTGTTCAGGCGTTCTTATTCAACCAAGGAACGCGGCTGGGGGGTTGGGCTTCTATTGGCCAAAAGAATAGTTGAGGACATCCACAGGGGAAGGGTCAGGCTAGTCGCTAGCTTGCCAGGAGAGAGAACGGTTTTCGTCATGAGGCTCAGAGGGGGGATGCGGATCAAGTAGTTGATCCAGCTTCCGGCCAGGTATTAAAATTTGCCCCGAACCTGAACGAAGGAGGTTTCTAACATGAAGAAACTGCTCACGGGCGTTGCGGTTCTTGCCGCGGTGGCGTTTGCCGCGCAGAGCTCTAACGCCAGATACAACAACTCGGATGCGGGCATCACATCCACCGGAGGCCCGGACGCATACGGCTACACCTGGATAGACAGCAGAGAGCCTGGTGGCCCGAGCTTCAACTGGATTGACATATCCGGCATAGGGACAGAGATAACAGGCCTCGCTGACGACGGCTCGGTTGGCCCATTTGGCCTTGGGTTCAACTTCCCCTACTACTGGTATACCACTAACAAAATATGGCTCCAGTTCAACGGCGCGCTTGAGCTTTCCACGCCCACGGGAATGTATCACCCCGGAAACAACTCCATGATACCCAGCCCAATGGCCCCAAACGACCTCATCGTCTTCATGGGCGCTGACCTTGATTATACAATAGGTGGCAAGGCCTACTTCTGGACCAACGGCACGGACACCGCCATAATCCAGGTTGACAGCGTTCCGGAGTGGAACGACCCCGCGTCATACCACAGCGCGCAGGTGATCCTCTTCCTTGAGCCGGGCAATCCGAACAACGGCCACATACTCGTCCAGTATGGCCCCCAGTATGGCGATTTTGACAACGGCGGCCAGGGAATCCACTCGGCCATAGGAATTGAGGACATCACCGGTAATGTCGGACTGCAGTTCCTCAGGGACAATGTGCCTGCTGGCAACATGCCTTTTGACGGGCTTGCTGTCCTCTACATACGCCCGCCCAGCTCCAGCTATCAGGTGAAGGATGCCGGCATAGACATGCTGTGGCAGGAGGATCACCTCGGGTTCTTCCTGCACGCCTGGGCCGACACCATCAACATCCCACTCATGAGAGTTAAGAACTTCGGGAACCAGTCCTTCAGCAGTTTCCAGGCCATCGTAAGGATAAGGAACTTCTACGGCTCGGTCCTCTACGAGGACACGGTTGATGGCCCCGCGCTTGACCCCGGCGACACGGTCACCTTGAGCTTTGACCCGTTCAACGCCAGGACATTCGGAACAGGCGTCTATTCCATCAACGGAAGGGTCATCCTGTCCGGCGACATGAACCCCGGCAACAACACGGTGGAAAATGTTGAGTTCAGGATAGTTGACAACTCAACCCCGTGGCTCGGCTGGGACAGCGACCAGAGCGAGATAAACTTTACCTGGTGGATTGGCGGCGCTGGAGGCGACGCTGGCTGGGGAGCAAGGTTCCAACTGCCCTATGACTATCACTGCGACTCAGTCGTTGCTTATGCTGGATCAAGCCTGACCGGAGGCGGCCAGGTAAGGGTTGCCCTGCTGGCTGACAACGGCTCAGGCATGCCCGGAGACACCATAGTCATCTCCAACAACATAAACATCCCCGCAGGCAATATCTACACAGCGAAGGTGGCGGTCAACCAGGACTTCGCCGGCGGCACAACCCTCTATGGCGCGCTGTATCAGATGACGGACTCCACCGGTTGCGGCGTTGACGACATGACCCCGTTCTCAAGGAACTTCCTTGAATACACCGGCGCGTGGGCACCCTACAGGGACAGGGAGGCTAACGATGCCTACATAAGGCTCTACGGCCGCTTCACCGTTGATGTGGAGGAGGCCGGAAAGCCTGCCACATTCGTCCTCAAGGGCGTGGGCCCGGTTCCCACCAGGGACAAGGCCGTGTTCTCGTTCTTCGTTCCCGCGAGGGGCGATGTGAATGTCTCTGTCTACAACGCGATGGGCCAGAGGGTCATGGCGAGGACAGAGACCTTTGATGCTGGCGTTGGAACAATGGCTTTTGACCTCTCGTCTCTATCCGATGGCGTCTACATCTACAAGCTGGGCTACTCTGACACCAGGCTCACTGGCAAACTGCTCATAACGAAGTAAGGTTTTCACCGAAAAACCAGGGGCCCCCGGTTCGCCGGGGGCCTTTTTATCCCGAAGCATCTGGCTCTGAGGAAAGGTCAGGGCTCCTGGCTTACAGCGAACAACAAGGAACCGGGAACCAGGAACGATTTATAATATATGGGTGCGCGTCGTTCACCTTGAAACGGCCGAATCAACACAGGACGAGTGCTTCAGGCTCCTGGAGGAATACCCGTCCGTCGCTGTGAGGGCAGACATCCAGACCAGGGGCAGGGGAAGGCACGGCTCCTGGTGGCACTCTCCGCCCGGCGGCCTCTGGCTCTCGGTTGGCCTCACGGGCGCGGATGGGTTCGCTTGCGCGGTGGCGGGACCGGTCGCGGTCTGCGAGACAATGGCCTCATATCTGCCTTCCCCTGTGATGATCCGGCCACCGAACGACCTGGTTCATTCTGGCAAAAAGCTCGCTGGCATCCTGGTTGAAAAAAGGGGAGCGCGAGTCGTCACGGGTTTCGGGATAAACCTTTATCAGGAGGTCTTTCCGCCGGATCTGAACGCTGTTTCGCTGAAGCAGTTGGGCGGGAGTGGCTTCACGCTTGAGGAGGTAACCGGAAGGTTGATATCCAGATTCACCAGCCTCTTGGAAATGCCGGTTCCGGAGATAATAGCCAGATATAACGCTTCGCTCCTGGGCCTCGGGAAACCCGTCAGGGTCGGGGAAACACAGGGGACATTCAAGGGCCTGAGCCCGGAGGGTTTCGTCGTCGGGGATACCATCATACCTGTCGGCAGGTTCACGGGAATGGAGATAACCGAATGAGGCTCCTGGTGGTTGATGTCGGGAACTCCGGAATAAAGGCTGGACTCTTCGTGGATTTCTACCTTCCCAGGACAGAGAGATTCAAATCAGTCAAGGAGTTCTCGGATTGGGCTACGGAGGCCGAGGGAGTCGCGATATCCTCCGTCGTGCCCAAATTAAAAAAGGCGCTGGAGGAGGCATTTCCGTCCGCGCTCTTTCTCGGAAAGGACAACGCCGGCATCCGCATCTTCTACAAAGAACCCGGAAGGCTCGGCGCGGACAGAATAGCCAACGCCCTCTATGT
>CBFGJU010000049.1:0-4647 GCA_965649155.1 Caldifarciminota bacterium
GGTAGCTCATGGCGCCCTCGCCCTGGAAAAAGCATGTTCACCACCCCCCCCCCCCCACGGGGCGTGGGGGGCTACCCATCAAATATATCCGGGTAGCTCAGGGCGCCTCGCCCTGGAAAAGGCATGTGCCTCAGGAACTTGTAGGCTTTCATAGATCAAACCCTGTTTCTGGGAGGCGGGGTTATATGAGATCTCAGAGCATCTAGCCCTTGATCGTCCAGGCAGTTCGGGTTAATAATTAAAACATGCTCCTTCTGACCTTGTTGTCCGAACCCGTCCCGGTCTCAATATACGGGGTTAAGGACCTCGGGGGGTCATACAACATCGTTCTGGTGGACACCCTGAGCGAGAGGTTCGTCCTCATAGGCGTGACCGAAGACCAGGCCCTCTCGCTCCAGCTGGGACTGTATGGCATGAAATACATCAGGCCCCTGACCCACGACCTCTTCGTGGCCGCGCTGGATTCGGTGGGCTGGAAGGTGAAGAAGGTTGTGATAACGAACCTGAGAGACGGAACATTCTACTCTGAACTTTATCTCTCAAAGGACAAGAAGACCGTGAAGCTGGATTCCCGGCCTTCTGACGCGCTGTGCCTCGCGGCCCGGACAAAGTGCCCGGTGTTCGTGGAGGAGAGCGTCCTTGATGAATACATGGAAGACTTCATGCGGATGCTGAATGAAATGAAGGAGGGAAGCGAAGAGAAGGAAGGGGGCATCCGGATATGATCTGGCCAGTTGGCCAGGCGCTTTTGAGTCCTGGATTCTTTTCTCGGCACCCGAAAACATGGGCGAGCTTTAGACCGGATTCCCCTTTTCCTTCAATATAGCCTTCACAGCGGCCAGGGCGGCCTTTTTGGTCCTTATCTTCTTCTCGGCCCTGAGGTCATCAATCTCGTCAAGGATCTCGCGGAACAGGGGGCCTGGCCTCAGACCCATTGCAATAAGGTCATTGCCCGTTATGAGCCTGGGTTCCTTTTTCTTCTCCCTCTCCATGTCCTCTATGAAGTCGTGCAGGGACTTCGCGAGAATGAGATGAGCGACAACGCCCTGGTGCGAGAGAACCGAACTGAGAGCGTCAGCGTATGCCAGAATAACTATGGGAAATGTCCACTCCCCTGCCCTCCTCAGAAAACGGTTCATGGCCCTCCTGGTCGGGCCCTCACCCTGGCCGAGGAAGTGCGGGTGCATGTGGTTTGAGACCAGGAGCACGAGCGCGCCGGTCTCTTCTCCGCTCATCTTCAGCCTCCTGGCTATCTTTTTGGCCATCCTGGCGCCGAGGGCATCGTGGCCGTAGAAGTGAACATCGCCGCCGTCTGCTTGGTATGTGTGGGGTTTGCCGATGTCGTGCAGGAGCGCGGAAAGCAAAAACACGGCTCTTTTTGAGGGATCTTCCAACGCGGAAAGGTGTTTTTTGTAGTGAACGAACGGGGTTATTTCCATGTTCCAGAGAACCCCGGAAGAAACGGCCGCGGTGGAAATGGAGTGTTCAAGCAGGTTGCTCCCGCCCCAGTTGGCATCCGAATCCACGAGTTCCGGCAGGATGACTGGCAGAACTCCGGCATCCCATGCCGCACGCGTGGCAGAAGACATGTGCTGGCCCAGAAGGAGCAATCTGAGTTCAAACCAGACCCTCTCCGGGGCAACACCCTCAAGGCCGGGGGCCTCTTTCTTGATCCATGACAGTGTCTTTGGATCAACCGAAAAACCCAGCTCCGAGGCAAACCGAAAGGCACGGAGACACCTCAGCGGGTCGGCCCGGAGGTTCTCACGGGAAAGGGCCCGGATGAGCCTTGACTCAAGGTCAGCCAGTCCGCGGGCCGGATCCAGGAGCTTGCCTCTTGGACTGACGGCCATGGCGTTTATCGTGAAATCCCTGCTGGCCAGGTCTTGTCTTATATCATTGCCCTGCCTGGTGGCAATGTCAATCCAGCTATCCCCGGCTATTACCCTCACTATGCCATCATCCAGGGGAACAACTGGTACCTTGCCCAGCGCGGCCGAGAGTTTCTCCGCGACACGCTTGGCACTGCCTGGCACCACAACATCCCAGTCCTTTACAGGCCTGGCCAGGAGGGCATCCCGGACCGCGCCGCCGACCAGAAACCAGCCGGTCGGCATGGCTTTCCTGCCAGGCAGGCTGTTGAGGAGGGCCTTGAGGTCGGGCATGTTCAAATTATAAAGCCGGCAACGGGTTGAAAGCCCGCCGGAATCAGCGAGCGAAATCGGCTCTGGGGATCAAGCCAGCCGACTATCGCCTGATTTAATAACAGGATGTCATGGATCGGCCCACCAGGCTATTTTAGGGGTCATTTCTTCCTGAGAAACCACAACACCAGGCAGAGCGCGGCGATCGCGATCGGTGTTCCCCAGGCTCCGAAATTGACAGGTTGCGGCAGGCCAAGGCCCCCTGCGGCCAGACCCGCTACCAGCAGGCCGGAAAACGCGTCCCCGGCAATGAGGCCGGACGCGGCGAGGTGACGGCCCTTTGCTCGGAAGGCCCAGGATGTTGCCCCGCCCAGGAAAAGTCCTACCGAAAGGTCAAGGGGAAGATAAAGCCCGACCGCGAAGGGGAGGGACGCGATCCCCATGGCCTCAACAGCCAGGGCCGCGGCGCCACCTACGAAAAGAAGGTGCCAGGGAACGGTTCCCTGGAAAACGCCCTGGGTTATTATTGCCATTATGTTAGCCTGGGGAGCGCGGAGTTCGCCGCCAGTGAAACCCCACGCCTGGTTGAAAATGAACATGGCCCACGCGACAGCCAGGCAAGAGAATGCCACGCCGAGCAGTTCGCCGAACTGCTGTTTTTTTGGCGTTGCGCCGACCAGGAAGCCGGTCTTCAGGTCCTGGGATGTGTCGCCGGCAATAGCCGCGGATATGCAGACCACGCCGGCCAGGCCGAGGGTCGTCCAGACCGTCCCCGCGCCGAGGAGTTTCATCAACAGCGCTGAGACCACGACCGCGGCAACGGTCATGCCTGAGATGGGATTTGACGATGAACCGACTATGCCAACCACCCTCGCGGAAACCACGGCGAAGAGAAACGCGAGGATGAGGGCGAACATGGCGCCCAGGGGGCCCATGGAAACAGGAGGGATGAACCAGAGGATCAGGAATATCAGGGTCAGACTCACCAGCACATAGGGAACCGGGATATCTCGCCCGCGCCTCAGCGAAAAACTGCTGGCAAGGCCCTTGATGACGGGGACAATGGCCTTCAGGAGGCCTATTATGCCCCCAACCAGGACAGCACCGGCACCTATGAATCTCAGGTAATTTGCCCATATGCCATCAGCAACCTCAGCGGATACAACCGGCGTGTTGTTGAAAATGGAAATGAGCGGAACGATGACAAGCCAGCCCAGGATTCCGCCGGCCAGGACAAACCCAGAGAGCCTCGGTCCCAGGATGTATCCCGCGCCGACGACCGCGGGGCTGATGTCCAGATTCAGGTATGTCCAGTTGGCCGGCACACCAGGCTTATCCCAAAAGAAACCCATTCCCCCCAGTATCCTGTAGATGAAAGCGAAACCCCCTGAAATGGCTATGGCGCCCGCGCCGCCGCGCTCGCCCGTCCTGAGGACCTGCGCGCACGCGGTCCCCTCCGGAAACGGAAGATTCTCCTCTTCTATCAGGTGGCGCCGGACAACGGAAAGGGCCAGTATGCCGATAAAGCCACCGGTCATGGCTATCAGGATGACAAGGACAATGTGCGGCTCCGCGCCAAGTATGAAGAAAGCGGGAATCGTGAACGCTACGCCCGCCGCGAGGGATTCACCCGCGGACGCTATGGTCTGGACCATGTTTGACTCGCCTATGCCGCCTCTCAGAAACCTGAACAGAGCGACTGCCATGACCGCGGCAGGTATTGAAGCGGAAACGGTCATTCCCATCCGAAGGGCAAGATAAGCGTTCGCGACCCCGAAGAATACCGCGAGGAGAATGCCTGTTACGAGGGCCTTTGCCGAGAGCTCGCGCATGGGGAAATTATAGGGTAGGGATGGGTCCTTTCGCCTGCCCGTATCGGCCAGCAAAATTGATCCCCCTATCCACAGGAGTCTATAATCTCTTTCTGGCCAGGAAAAGAAAAGGCACGAGAACAAGCCCCTTTGGCTCGCCGGGAAGGATAGGGCATGACTCCTCAAAATTTTACAGGAGCAATCTCTACAGGGGCATCCCTGCCGAGAAAAAGTTCAAATACACGGAGAATCCTGTTTCTCCCGAAAACCTTGACAGGATATTCCTTAAGTCCTCGGAGAGCATGGACGAACTGCCGGACTCCTCTGTTCACCTCATGGTGACCTCGCCGCCATACAATGTGGGCAAGGAATACGACGAGGATCTCAGCCTTGAAGAGTATCTCGGTTTCCTGAGGAGGGTGTGGCGGGAGGTTTATCGGGTCCTGGTTCCGGGCGGAAGGGCCTGCGTCAACATAGCAAACCTGGGCAGGAAGCCCTATATCCCACTGCACGCTTTCATCATAAGGGACATGCTGGACATCGGCTTTCTCATGCGCGGGGAGATAATCTGGAACAAAGCCGAGAGCGCCAGCCCCTCAACCGCTTGGGGAAGCTGGCGTTCGGCCGCGAATCCGACGCTCCGAGATGTGCACGAGTATATCCTCGTTTTCTCAAAAGAGGGCTTTGGCAGG
>CBFGJU010000050.1:0-4637 GCA_965649155.1 Caldifarciminota bacterium
ACATCCAGCGCGCCCCAGTATACCTTTGTTGCCATTGCCTTGAGTATTGCTGGCGCGAGGAGAAAAAGCCCCAGGGTTGCCCACAGTCCGAAAAACGCGTAGAGGGTAGCTGTTCGCGATATTGACCTCTTTGCCCTCTCGTGATCCCCGGCCTCAGCGTATATGAGTGGCGGCCAGGCGAGCCGGAAAGGCTTCACGAGGCCTATTTCCGAAAGCTGGCCTATCTTGTATCCCACAGAATAGAGGCCGACCTGTGTCATGTCAGACAAGGCCTGCAGGAAATACCTGTCAGACATGTTCAGGACCCACGCGGCCAGGTTGCCGGGCTCAAGGGCTATCCCGAACCTGGTTATCTGTTTCAATTTTTCCCAGGAAAATGAGGGTTTCCTTGCCCACAGGCCAACCGGAACCAGAAGCGCCAGTATTGCAATGTTTGATATTATTCCGGCCTCAAGAATTCCCGCGACTCCACGGAGAAATCCCACCACGAAGAGGATGTTCAAACCCAATCGTAGCGCGAACCCACCGAGGTTGGCCAGGCTGTAGAGAACGGGTTTCTTCTGCGCCCTCATCAGGTTCTGGAAAACCACTGTCCAAGAGCCGGTGGCAAAACCAGCGGCCATGAGAACAATGAGATACGGGCCGCCAGGAACAGGCACCAGGACGCGGGATATGGGGCTGGCGAGAGCGGATAGGATCAGGGCACCAGCCGTGGTCAAGGCAAAGACAGCGCCAACCGATGAATATATAGCCTGGTTTCTGGCCCGCTCGTCAGGGTCAAAGTAGAACCTGAGCATTCCAGATGGTATTCCCAGGGATAAAATTATCGTAAGGACGCCAGTGGTCACGGACAAAACCGCGAGGACGCCGTAGTCGGCCGGGGTGAGGAACCTGGTATAAAGGGGGAGAAGCAAAAAACCGACCAGGGGCGAGAGCACGGTGCCCAGGCCGTATATGAGGGTGTCCAGTAGGAGACGACGGATCACGAAGCTACATAATTTTAAGGCTTTGGAGGGGTCCAGCGCAGGTTAAACCTCTTGAAAAATAAGGGTTTGTTCCCATTCCTTGACAGGGGATCGGGAGATGGCAAAGGGCCTCAGGCCGGAATTTTCCTGAGAATACGGGTAATCCGTGCTGTGAACGATCCCCCCGGCTGGGTTATAATCTCAGGGATCAGCAAAGGAGCCTTGCAATGAAAAGAGCTATCACGCCCATTGTTCTGCTGGTTGGACTGGCCTGTGTTCCACGGCAAGGGCGCGAGAAGACGGCTTCGCCGGGCCCTGACCCGGCAAAGGTAAGCGTTGAGGATGTTCTCATGCAAAACCCGGACAGCGTGCTCTCGGAAGCCATAAAAGCTTACAACGAGAAGAACTATGCCAGGTCAGCCTCGGCATATCTCGCATACATAAGCCACAACAACCAGGACGCCATAGCCCTCTACAACCTCGCGTGCTGTTTCGGCCTCATGGGGGATTCTCTGAGGGCCGCGGCCTTTCTCAAGGCCTCGTGGGACGCTGGATACAGGGACGCGGAGCACATAAGGAGCGATACGGACTTTGATCCGGTAAGGGAATCCTCGGTTTTCAGGAACACGATGGAGGAAATGAGGATGGAGGCCCTGGCTGGCTCGGAGGGCAAAAACAAGTTATATATTCCAACGATCTCGTTGCTACCTTGCTATGTCGTGCTTCCGGATGACTATGACGCGGAGGAGATCTACCCGCTGGTTATCGGCCTTCACGGCTACGGTTCCAACTACGAGCGTTTCTCTGATCTGTTCCGAAGGCCCTACAGGACGGATACATCCAGGAAACCCATGAAAATAAGGTTCATCTACGCGGCCCCGTGCGCGCCGTATCCGATGGCCACGGGAACCGAACCAGGCTATTCCTGGACATTAAGGGAGGAAGGCCTCGGAGAGAAAACCGTCTTTATGGGCGCGGACTACATAAGCTCACTGCCTTTGGAGCTCTTGAAGTCTTTCAATGTTGACACGAACAGGGTCTATCTCCTGGGTTTTTCACAGGGCGCGAGCATGGCCTACAACATTGGCCTCAATAACCCCGATCGTTTCAAGGGGATAATAGCCTTCGGCGGTTGGCAGGACAGCAGTCTGGTATCCGCGGAGGCTCTTGAGAAATGTAAGGCCAAAGGGATGAAGGTCTTCATCGCGCACGGCAAGTCCGACCAGACCGTGCCACTTGAGGCAAGCCAGGACGCTTACAGGAGGCTCAGGGATGCGGGCCTTGATGTCCGGCTGAACCAGTTTGAGGGCGGCCACGAGGTCCCGATGGAGACCCTCCAGTTTTCGGTAGAGTGGATGGGCCTCTGAACCGGCCCAAGCCTAAAATTCCCGTTCTGGCCGGAGTCTCCGGTGCCGCGACAAAAGGTTCACGGGGGGGATCGGGAAATCCACACGGGGAAACTCTACTGACCTTCTCCTGTTCCTTTCATTCCTTCAAACGCCAGGACGAGGAGGCCGAGTCCCCTCAGGATCTCACTCGCAGGCAAACGGGATAGCCTCTCTCTGAGCTTCTCAATCCTCCTCGTTGCCCTATGGTAATCCAATTGCCTCCTGTCCGTGGAAACATCAAGAATGGCGAGGATGTGGGTGAGCCGGTCAACCGACGGTTCATCTCCAAGAAGGGGGGCGAAGGCCTCCTCAACCGAGCCAAAAATGGCCTGGAGCCATACGAGGGTCAGGGCGTTGGCTGGGCGAACCCTGGCAGGGCCGACCCGGCCGATCTCCCCTCTGAGAAAACCAACAGCCAGGGCCTTTTGTTTTTCAAGCCTGGCTTTTGCCCTTTTCAGAAGATCCTTCACGATCCCGCCTCCACCATTCTTTCCCTTATTATGCAGTCGTCTTGATCAGCCAACAGGACGAAAATGGCTTTGGCCATGATCTCCCTGCCGGAGAGGAACTCCTCTGACCAGGACGAGAGAACGGCCCTCCTTGCCTCTATGACTCTGAATGCCGGATCGCCTGAGGGACTTCTCCCAAGCATTGGAAAAACCAGTATAAGCCCCATCTCGCGATGGCGGGAGGGATCAGGACTGGCATCCCCATAGACATAGGAAACGAGGACCTCCTGGCCCGCGTCCTCCCGCGAGAAATAAAGGGCATTCTCCTGCAGATTATAGGAGAATTTTCCAGGGGAAGGAATCCCAGCCATACCAAACGCATCACCATCAGGGGTTTCCACAACGAGGCTTTCGGGAATGGGTTCTTCTGACAGGTTTATCCTGAACGGCTCGGCATTAGGAACAGTGAACCTCGCGGCCCTCTTGAATGCCCTTGCCGGGCCAAGTCCTGTGAGGGGGTTTCCCTCAACAAGTCCCCTCACAACGCAGGAGACTGTTCCGGTCCCCGGGCCAGCGACCACAGCGGCGGGGGAATCGTCCCTTTCCGAACAAAGCGGCTTCAGCGCGTAGTCAAGGAGAAGGCTTGCCTCTTCTATATCAGCGAGCTTTACCGGTTCGTCTCCCGCAACAAAGAGCTCTCCCACCCCTCCGGAATAATACCTTCTCTTCATTTCGGTCTCCCTCAAAAGAAACACCTGGCCGTCATCCTGACGATTGCCCTTTCACCCTCTTCCAGTGATGCCGCCGCGCATTCGGCAAGCCGCATTCCAAGGCCTTCCGACAGGGATGACCTGACCTCCTCGGCCGTGCGAAGCGCATCAGCGAGACCGGATTCAACGACGAGGAACTCAGCCCTGATAACGCCGTGCTCATGATCCGGAGAGCACAGAAAGACCCTTTCCCAGCGCGCGGTGTAATACAGGCCGGGATCAGCGGGTTCACCCATCCGGGAATCCAGGGGTATGGCAGGGTGACCAGCCTCCTCAAGGATAGCAAGGATATGCTGGAGATAATCCGCCAGGCTCATCTTATCTCAAACCTCCCGGCGTATTCCTCAAGGGCAAGTTCCCAGTGGTCTGTTGAGAACCCGGCGAAACGCCTTATCTCCCTTACCTGATAGAGCTTGCCCCTGTGCTCAACCCAGGCCGGCTCCTGGTCAAGTGGAGGCACTATCGCGAGGCAAAGGCCCCTGGCCTCCTGGCCCAAGTGTGTATCCCCCGAAACGGATGAAAACCTTCCCCAGCCGCACTGAATCCGGTCTCCCCTCACGAAAACCGCCCTCTCCGCGCCCAGGGCATCACGCTCGCCAGAAGGTTGGAGTATGTAAATGCTGTCATTCATCAGAAATCCGAGAGCCATCAGAGAAACCTCCTCCTGTGGGTGTATCTGAGGAGAACCCACCTGACATCGTCCGAAAGAAGGGGGTTATCGCGAAGATCAAGGCTCAGATCGCCCGCACTGAAACCGGACAGATCCGGCCTCGGTCCAGTGAGTATCCTGGCCGCGACCCTCGCGACAGTCCTCGCCACATCCGGAGGAACCGGGTCCTCCGGATCGTTGTAGTAATATTCAACATCAACGGCCCCGGCGCTCTCAACCATCATCTCGCCTATACGCTGGTTGAGCCACTCCCAACCGACATCCTCCCCGTCCGCGTCCCTAACCGAAATAACGGAATGCACGGGCCAGTGGCAGAGGAGAACGGAGCGGTTCGCGGGAAAGTGTCGTTCCATTGCTGTTTCGGCCCTGAAGTGTCGGCCCGTGAAAGCATCAAC
>CBFGJU010000051.1:0-4616 GCA_965649155.1 Caldifarciminota bacterium
GGGTAGCCGGGGAAACTTTAGCCTCCGGAAGGATTATTCAATTTCCCCAGGAATAAATTCTTGGGCCCGGACGAATTATTTCAAAGGCTTTATGGCCCGGTCCGCGGCCTGGTTAAGGGAACCAGCCAGGTCCTCATAGACCAGGCCCCTCGCTGTCGCGTTGTAGAGGAGGTCGCCCTTGCCCGTGTCAAATATCTTCAGCTTCAGAACCGTCTCGTAATACATGGGTTCCGCGGGGTCGTTGTGCCTGTGGCCTATTTTTATATCTTCTATCTCAACCAGACAGACCGCCTCGGCTCCCATCTCAAAAGCAACGGCCTTGGCTGTCCCCTGCTCGGGGAAATTCTCCCATCCGGGGGCCTTTTCGGTGATCTTTTGCCTGATCTCAATCGTGTCCATTGAGGCAAGCTGGAACCTGCCCGTCTTGTATAGGGCCTCGTTTATGTGAATCCAAAGCCTCCCGCAGGGTTCCTTCGGCAGGTCAGGGAACTGCAAATAGCCGACCGGGGGCATGACGATTATCTTCCAGCTTGACTTTCCGAGAAGGGCCGGAGAGGTCTGATATTGAAGGTAATGCTCGTCCAGCTCGGCCGCGCAGGCCAGAAGGAACGGCAGGAAAAAGAGGGTCTTTTTCATGCTCAAATGTTAAAGCAAGGAGCCGGGGCCGCGCACCAAGCCGGCTGGTTCCGGATTCATTATTCCCCTTCCTCCTCCGGGTAATCAAGCTTATAGACCCCCGGCGCAACGAGCCTGAAACCTATTCCCTCTATGACCATGTCAGGGGTCCTGCCGGCGAGAACCTCGGCAAAACCGGCCTCAAAGACCTTTCTAAGAATAGTCCTCCGGGTCCAGCTGTTCTTCGTGACATCGGGCAGGCCAGCCATGTAGTCAGGCTTGTAATCCTTGAAGAAGCCGGAGAGGTCATCTCCCTTCTTTATGTAGGCGTTGACCTTTCCGTCGGTCACTCCGTCAAGCGCTATGACCCTCCTGTCCGCGAACCAGGCTATCTGGACCTCTTTTGCGGCAATAAGGACATCCGGGGGAGTATTTTCTCTGAACCACTGGCCCATCGCGGCGTAGTTCGCTCTCCCGTAGGAGGTGTATATCACATTCCTCATCTTCCTGGCGAATCCAAGGGCCCAGAAAGGGATCATCAGGAGGATGAGATAGCGTATCCTGAGGCCGATCCGCCTCGCGCCTATCCCGGCGAGGAGGACAAGGAGCGGTATAGCGGGAACAATGTATCTCATGCCGTATGCGGTCGGCACAACTATGGTGTAGAAAACCACGAAGAAGGCTATTATGACCCAGGCGACCCAGAGCCTCCTTTTGTATGAGAAAAGCGCGGTTATAGCAAGGGGCATGTGCGCGGCAAAGATGTAGTATAAGCTGAGGCCAGTGAATCCGGTTATGCCGAGAGGGAGAGCGTATTCGGTGAACGCGGCCTGCACGCGCCGGGTCTCCCAAGACGCGGGGAACAGGGTCATGGTGGAGGCGTATATGAGGCCATAGTAGACCGCGCAGAAGAAGAACCCCGGAAACAGGAGCTTGAAGATCGCTTTTGGCCTGAGGATGACGAAAATAATGATTACCACAAGGAATTCCGGCCTCAGGAGCAAGGCCAGGCCCATTGCCAGGCCCGTGAGCCAGTTGCGTTTTCTCTTGAAAAGGAAAAATCCGAGCGTGAGCGCGAACGCGGCCGCGGCGGCCTCCATTCCAGAGCCTGCCCAGAACATATAGTAGGGGTCAAGCACCAGAAGGAACGGTAGCAGGTAGTCCTCTTTCTCAGCTGGCTTGAACTCTCTGACCAGCATGAAAACCAGAATCCCAGTGCCAAAGGTGAACAGGAGGCCGAGAATCTTCGCGGCGATATCCATGAAAGCCTTCCCGGTCAAGAAGTAGAGTCCGGAGAGCATGAGAGTCCAGAGCGGCGCGGTCGTCCCGCCAGAAGGCTCTCCTGGGTTGAACTGCATGAACATGCCCCGGGCCAGGTTCACGGCATACTGGTAGTGGATGTAGCTGTCGCCCTGGAACTGGGGAAAATAGGGAAGTCCGGCCAGAAGGGTTATGGCCAGGAGAAGGAAAGGATACCACCTGTTCAAGTGAGAAATGATAATTCAGGGGGCCGGGGGGGATCAAAGACCCCGTAGCAAATCCCACATCCAGCCTAAGGAGGGGATCACATCACCGTGGCCCTGGATTCAACCCCCTCTCGCAGGAGCGCGAGGCAACCCATGCCAGCGCCCAGGATGAAGTTGAACCGGTATGAGTAGAGCATGGATGTTGTTGTCCCTACGATGAACGGCCCCGCGAGAAGCAGGAACACGCAAAGGCATACGAAAGCCCTTTCCCTGTCAGTGGTTCCGAAAAGGCCCCTCAGGGACAAAACCATTCCGGCAATGTAAAAGAGCAGAAAAACCGCTGTCCCGACGAGTCCGGTCTTCCAGAGGAAAACCAGGAAAGAGTTGTCCATGATGGGGACCAGTTCCTTGCTCCAGCGTATCCATATCGGACTGCCCAGGCCTATTCCCAGGATTGGCGAGCGAGAGAAGAGCTTCATGGCCATGGCCGAGTCCAGGTAGCGAAGCCTCAGGGAGGGATCAGCAACCCCGTAGCCTATTGTGGTGAACCTGGCGTAGAACAGCTCCAGTGTCCACCTCAGGGGAGAGAGGTAAATTATCAGGAGAATGAGAACCGCGCCCCCGAATATTCCTGCGAGCGAGAGGATCAGGGTCCTTGTGGTCATGTATTTCCTGGCCCACAAGAGCACGAGGTTCAGGGGCAGGAGGATCGCCATTGCTATCCAGACCGTCCTCTGCATCGCCGCGATGACCGTGAACAGGCCCGCGCCCGCGCCAACCAGCACGAGAAGCCTCTCCCACAGGGGCCTTTTGCGGAAGAGTATCAGATAGTTAAGACCGGCGAAGAACGCGGCCATTGTCATGGTCGTTTGCTCGCTCATCACCCTGCTGACGCCCTGGGTCATGTATATGTAGAGGAATTCAAGGGCCACGATGACGCTAGCGGAGAGCAGTGCCGCGAATAGCGCGCGGGCCATCCAGGTTCCCTCCGGTCCGAACCTGGAGACGAGCCAGTAACACCCGTATAGGGAGAGCAAGGCGGCCTCTATGGCCACCATCTTGAACTCGTTGTTGTTGGCCATGCCTATCAAGGCCGAGAGGATAATAACCCCGACGAAGGCCAGGAAGAACCCATCCAGGGCAAAGGCCCTTCTTTTTTCAGGGACCAGGGGGAGGGAACCGAACGAGATGACGCCAACGACGAACAGGGCTGAGGCGGCTATTACCAGGTTTATCGGAGGGCCTATCTTGATGGGGGACATCCACCCGTAGTGGAAGACCACCATCAGGAAGGCTATCGCGGCCACCGCGAGGCCGAGCAGTTTTGAAGGTTCCCTCACAACCTGAACCTCAGTATCGCGCCCGTGTTCTCAACCTCAATAGCAAGCTCATCATTCTGGGTCACGAAGACCTCTGCCCCCTGCGCGAGGCACTCCTCCATCATCTCGTCAATCAGATCGGGAGCCGGGGTGGCGCCATCCTGGCTGACGAGGGATAGCTTCCCGTCCGCGTTCCTGAACCCCGGAACCGTGTATCCCCTTTTGACTATGAGTGTGCGTATCTGGCCGTTGTGGAGGGCCTCAAGGGTTTTCTCAACCCCGGAACTTGTCAGTCCCCCTTCCCTTTTTGCCCTGAACTCCCTGAGGGTTTCCTCCTCCCACTGCTGTTTCTTTTCCTCCATGAGATCGGCTATGGTTTCCCTGATCCTGTTCGGGTTCAGGTTCTTCGCGTCCCATGAAGCCAGGCCCAGGAGACGCTCGGAGAGAAAGGGGTGGAGGTGATTCAGGAGGTCTTCCCTTCCGGATCCAGCCACGACGAGCCAATCAAAACGCTCCTTCTTGAACCTCTCAAAAAGGTTGTCCGCTACAGCCTTGTAAAACCGCTGGGCTTCATCTTTTAGGACGCGCTGTTTCGTGTCAAAGCTGTGGGCCGAAAAGGCGTTGCCCCTGCTCCTGGCCATGCCGGGCCTCTCGCCGGAAAGGGAATCCGTTTCTGTCGCCTTCATGGTCCCTACCTCATCAACATCCGCGGCCTCTGCCCTGAAGAACCTGGCGGTCTTGCTGTCCAGGACAAGCGCATAAACGGTGCCTATCTCCTCGGTCATGGTAACGAGGCCCCTGATCAGGGGGCTGGTGTCCACGACCATCCTGTCCATGTATCCGTATGGCAATTTGAAAACCTCAAAGAGGTTTTCGCCCGCGAAAAGCGCGAGTCCGCCGCAACCCTCCAGATTCTTCGGGGATTCAACGAAATCCTTCACCTTCGCTATAAGCTTTTTAGCTTTCTCCACATCGTCCTTCGTGAAGCCCTTTTTTTCAAGCCGCTCCAGTTGGCTCCTCAGGAGGTTCTTGAAGGTTATCTTGTAGTTTGAGCCAGCGCGATCCCGTGGGCCGAGCTTCAGATAAAGGGAAACCACCGGGCTCCCTCCCCTGTATCCCATCAAAGCGTTTATCCTTTCCCTGGTTCCGTTCATGTTCTTTGCCTCCTTGTGATATTATGGATCAAGGCTCTGAGCTCTTTCAATCCTGCAAACCT
>CBFGJU010000052.1:0-4569 GCA_965649155.1 Caldifarciminota bacterium
ATGGCTGATGAGGATGCTGATAGGGATAGCCCTTCTCGGAGGGCTTATGGGCATAGCCAGGGCAGATGTGAAGTGTCCACCAGGACACGAGGACGAGTGTGGGGCAAGAAAGTCCTACTATTGTGTCTGTTTGCCTGGGCCCACATATGTTTATATGGGATACAAATGCTGGTGCGGAGAGGGACAGAGCTGCTATCCATGTGTTCCTCTCCCCGACTGCAATGCGGCATGCGGTGGAGGAAGCGGGATGGGGGTCTTCCTCCCGCCCTGGTGAGACCACGGAAAGAGATCATCAAATCATCTGGGAGGCAATAGCCTATGAAGAGGATAAGCTTATTCGCGGGTCTGATCCTGGTTGGGGAGCTCCAGATGGAGCTCCCCGAGGGTTTCAGGATAACCAACATGACGGCAAACGGGGGTGATTACATATACGGGATGGCGGATAGCTCCGGGATCCCTTACCTTATGAAGTGGTCTGCCGATGGCCATCTCCTGAAGAGAAACCTCTCCGAGGCTTGCTGTGGCTACCTTTGCGTTACTGGGGAATATCTGGTTCTGAGCGAGCAAGCAACTTCTCGGCTTACCCTTTTCACAACTGACCTTGAGTATATCAGGGAAATAATCCTTGAAACAAAATGCCTGCCTCCTGCCCTAACCGTGGAGTACAAGCATGTGTATCCCCTTGAGGACGGGACTCTTTTGGTGATAGGGAAATACATATCCGGAGACACGCATTCGCTAGCTAGCGTCTGGGACACAACAGGGAGATTCCTGCGGTTTTTTATACTTCCTGACAGCGCGTGGGCGAGATTTCAACCCTTTGCCACATCGTTTCTCTTCTGTCAAAGCAACGGAGATGTGGTTCTCGCGGTTGACGCTTTCCCCTTCAAGTTCTATGTGGTATCCACCAAAGGCAAGCCCGAGCTTTTGGATAGTTTCACCGTGAAGATAAAAAAGCAAAAAGGTTTTTCCGCTCCTGAGGGTGAGGCCGGTGAGGAATATGAGATGTTTATCAAGTGGTTAGAGGAGGAATGCACATCCAATCATCCAGTTTTTGGTGGGCCAGCTTATCGTCTGAGTGATGGCAAAATCCTTTTCTCTTTCTCTCACTGCGCGAGCGTTGTGAATCTGAATATGTCTCCAGGCTTGGGAATATATGACCCCGCGAGGAAGAAGGTAGTCTGGACAAGGGATTGGGCCGGTGGCGTTCTTGGTGGAATCCGGGGGGACACGGTCATCCTTGGCCAGAAAGCGGAGGTGCTGGGAGGCAAGATCTGGAAAGCAGTGGTCAGATAGCTGGAAAATCGCCTCGTATACCGCTGGTCTCGGCAGGGATTTGAAAAACCCACCTCGCATATGAGGCCCCCACTTGGTTGCCCTGTTTCCGGCAATCGCCTGACCGGTTAGGAGCTCTCCTTGCCGTTTTTCTTTTGCGTCAGAACCTTCCAGAAGCACCAGATGAAAAGAGAACCAACTACCGCCCAGGCTATTACCAGGAATGTCCAACCCTGCCAGCTCACAGCGCGCCTCCGTTGTTGTTCTGGGTCTGCCTACCCCGCCACGCGACCTTTATCATGTTCGCGAACAGCACGGCCACAGCGATCATGAAGAGCCTTCCGGCCCAGACGCCGACCCCGGAGCCAATAAATCCCTTCAGCCACCCGACAAATCCATGCGCCATCATTGTCTTGACCGCGGGGGTTATTATGTCCATGACCGTCCACGCGCCCAGGATGATGAGCAGAATAACCGGCGTCACGAACTTGGTGATATACATGAAAAACCTTGGCACCCGTATTGCGGCGTTTCTGTGGAGCTCTTCCCAGGCCTTATCCGACCCGAACATCCACATCAGGAGGATTACCTCAACTGTTGCCCCGACGACCAGGCCAAATGTCCCGGCCCAGAAATCCATCTCATCCAGCGCGCCACGGAGCATTATGGGTATGTGGGTGAAAAAGAGCAGGAATATTCCCAGGATAAGCGAGGCCTTGAGCCTTGACCAGCCGAACTCGTCCTGCATGAAGGCCACTACTGGTTGACTGAGGGCGACCGAAGATGTTATGCCCGCGAAAAACAGGAGTCCGAACCACAGCGCGGAGAAAATTGTCCCGTAAGGGATGGAGGAGAATATCGCTGGCATTGTGACGAAACCGAGGTTGAACGCCCCTCCAGCGGCTATGTCCCGCGCGCCTGCTATGCCGAAAAACACGACCGCGGCCGGAATCGCTATTGAGCCTCCGAGGATTACTTCCGCGAACTCGTTCGCTGAGGCTGTGGCGAGGCCGTTCAGGGCTATGTCGGACTTCTCTTCCAGATAGGAAGCGTATGTGATTATGGCCCCGAAACCAAGCGACAGGGTGAAGAATATCTGTCCCGCGGCCGCAAGCCATACCGATGGCCGAAGGAGCGCTTCCCACTGCGGTTCCCACAGGAACGCCATGCCTGCCAGGGGGGTCTGGTCCGGGTGAACCGGGGCTCCGAGGGTGAAAACCCTGACCACGAGGGCTATGGCCATCAGAAACAGAATCGGCATCGCTATCGTGGCCAGGAGCTCTATTCCCCTTCTTATGCCCAGGGAGAGTATCCAGACATTCAGGACCAGGGTTATGATGAAGAAGAAATACGCGGCGACCGATGGAACTATTATCTGGCCGCCAGCGAGAACGCGACCCTGATAGTAGCCGGAAAGAAATTCAGCGAAGGGTTTCAGGACCTGGGCGACTCCCATGTCCGTCATGATGGGCATCTTCGGCAGTTGACCCACAATAGAGAGTATGCTGTAGCCCATGCACCAGCTCTCTATGTATGTGTAGTAGGTGACTATTATGAGCGGAAAGAGTATGCCCATTATCCCCAGGTATTTGGCTATGGGGTTGCGCCAGATGCTCTCGTATGCTCCCGGGGTGGAGCTGTGGCCGAGGATCCCCGCCCTCCTGCCTATTGTCCATTCCACCCACATCAGGGGCAGGCCTATTAACAGAAACGAGACAAAGTATGGTATCATGAAAGCGCCGCCACCGTTCTTGGCGGCCTGAACCGGGAACCGGAGGAAGTTGCCGAGGCCAACAGCGTTCCCGGCCATGGCCAGGATGACCCCTATGTTACTTCCCCAGTGCTCGCGTTTTCTGAGAGGTGCCATGCCTATTGCTCCTTCTGGTTGAGATTTTTGCTTAGCCTGAACCAGGCGTCATCCCCGACCCTCCTCACCTCCTCCAGGCGGAAACCGGGGGCGGATTGAAGGCTGAATGGCCCGAGAAACGGCGACAGCCCCTCGCCCAGGTAGCGCGGTGAAACGCAGACGAGGAGCTCGTCCAGCCACGGGCTCTCAAGCAGGCCCCTCGCTACACGGACTCCCCCCTCAAACAGGATGGTGTTCATCCCTTCCGCCACCAACCTTCTGAGAATGGGCTCCATTTCCAAATCATCTCCCATCACCCAGACAGCGTGGCCCCTTGCCTCTATCTCCTTTATCCTCTCAGCAGGGGCTTTGTTGGTTGTGATTATTATGGTTCTGGTGTCCGGGTTGAGGACCCTTGCCGAGAGCGGTATTCTGAGAGACGAGTCCAGGACGATTCGCGTCGGCCGTAGCGGCGCATAGACCCTCCTTGGCGTGAGGAGCGGATCATCCGCGAGTATCGTTCCAACCCCAACAGCGACAGCGCAGAACTCGCCCCTGAGCCTGTGAACCAGATCAAGCGATTCCTCGCATGATAGCCACTGGCTTTTCCCCTGGCTGTCCGCCATGAACCCGTCCATTGTGATGGCTATCTTGAGCGCGATGTGGGGAAGGCCTGCTGTGTGACATTTGAAATGTCCAGGATTCAGCGCCTTTGCCTCGGAATCCATTAGGCCAACATCAACCTGGATTCCGGCCCCCCTGAGCTGTTCTGCGCCCTTGCCGTTGACACGAGGATTCGGATCAGGGGACGCGATGACCACGCGCTTTATGCCCGCCTCTATTATCCTGTCAGTGCAGGGAGGTTGAGTTCCGTAATAGCAGTGGGGTTCAAGGGTGACATACAGCGTTCCGCCCCTCGCGTGCTCGCGGGCCATGATTATTGCCTCGGCCTCCGCGTGCAGGGTCCCGTGTCCGCGGTAAAAACCGAATCCAACTATACGACCCCCCTTTGTTATGACCGCGCCAACAGCGGGTCTGGGGCCGGCAAAGGGTTTCCCTAAAATGGCCAGGTCAAGAGCCCTGGCCATCATTTCCCTGTCAATGTCCACCAGAGGCTATTATTATAACCTTTGGAGTTGCGGAATTTCAAGCGCGTTTGATCCGGCCCGTGAACTGGTGTTACAATATGTCAATGCGGTGGCACACTACTGACCCGTCTTTCTGGATGACCCCTGATGGCCTTGAGAGGGCAACTCAGTTCCACGGTCACAGAGGGTCGTTTCTCATAGTTGGACTCAGGATGGGCGCGCTCATACTCAAGGAACTGGGGACGGATGGCCAGTGGCCCCTGAAAATACGCTGTTTCGCGGCCAGGCCGCCGGTCTCCTGTTTCGTTGATGGGCTTCAACTCTCAACCGGCTCCACCCTTGGCAAGGGGAACATATCAG
>CBFGJU010000053.1:0-4548 GCA_965649155.1 Caldifarciminota bacterium
TGGGGGTAATCGGAACACGCCCCTTTTCCAGGGCGAGGGCGCCCTGAGCTACCCGGATCATATTTGGCGCCCTGAACTACCCGGATCATATTTGGCGCCCTGAGCCACCCGGATATATCGGGAGCCAAAATCCGGAGTTAAAATTTCAGCTTGAACCAGGCAGTCCTCCTCCACTATACTTTGGGCCGATGAGCGAGCTGGTTATTACTCAGAAGATGGCCCCGGATGATCCGGAGGTCATCATACTTACCCTCGTGGGCAACCTGGACACGGTCACCTCCGAGAGCTTTGCCAAGCGAACAAGGGAGATAATAGCCTCCGGATGGGTGAAGATCATCGTGGACCTGGAGAATGTTGAGTTCGTGTCCTCGTCCGGATGGGGTTCACTCATAGGCTCTTTGAGGAGAGCGCACGAGGCAGGGGGCGACATGGTCATCGCGAACATGAAGGGCCAGGTTCAACGGGTGTTCAAGATGATGGGCTTTCGGGCCGTCCTTCGGGCTTTCGCTAGCGTGGACGAGGCCCAGAGGCACTTCGCGACCAGATAATGGACAGGCAGAGCGCGGCCCGGAGGGCCCGGGAACTGCGCGATCTCATAAACAAATACGATTACCATTATTATGTTCTGGACAGGCCGCTTGTTTCCGACCAGGAATACGATGACCTGAAGCGCGAGCTCGCGGATATAGAAGAGCGCTGGCCAGAGCTGAGGACTCCGGACTCCCCGACGCAGAGGGTTGGGGGAGCGCCAAGGGAAGAATTCACCAGGTATCGCCACGCGCAGGCAATGGTCTCTCTGGACGACGCCAGGAACGAGGACGAGCTCAGGGAGTTCCACGGGAGGGTGGAGAGAATGCTTGGCCCACTGATGGCGGCCGGTCTTGAATACCTCGCGGAGCCGAAGTTTGACGGCACATCCCTTGAGGTGGTTTATCAGGACGGGGCCATGATCGTCGCGGCAACGAGGGGGGACGGTCTGGTGGGCGAGGATGTCACCCCGAACGCCAGGACAATAAGAAACCTGCCCCTCAGGCTGATGACCGAAAACCCTCCGCCGAGAATTGACATCAGGGGAGAGGTCATCATGCGGGTGAAGGACTTCCAGGACCTCAACAGGAAGCTGGCAGAGGCCGGTGAGCCAACATTCGCTAATCCAAGGAACGCGGCCGCTGGGAGTCTCAGGCAGTTGGACCACAGGATAACAGCCGAGAGGCCTCTCAGGTTCGTGGCCTGGGGAATAGGGTTCGCAGAGGGCGCGAGCTTCGCCAGACAATCCGAGATACTTGATTGGCTTGAGAGGGTCGGGTTTGAGGTCTCAGCGCCGAGGCGGGTCTGCGCGGGAATAGACCAGGTAATAGAATTCTACAAGGAAACAGAGGCCAGGAGGGATTCATTCCCGTATGAGATGGACGGCGTGGTGGTGAAGGTCAACGCGCTGGCACTCTGGGAGACCCTGGGTTCAACAGCACGCTCGCCCAGATACTGGATAGCCGCGAAGTTCAAGCCGCGCGAGGCCACCTCCGTCATAAGAAAGGTGATCCACTCCGTCGGGCCATCCGGGACAGTCACGCCGATAGCCATACTTGACCCGGTGAACATAGGCGGGGTGACGGTTCAGAGGGCGAGCCTGCACAACTATGACCTGGCAGAGGAAATGGACATAAGGGTCGGGGACACGGTTTTCGTCAGGAGGGCCGGGGATGTGATCCCGGAGGTCGTTTCCGTGATCCCCGAGAAGAGGCCCCCGGACGCGGAACCCATAAGGCCTCCGGAGACCTGCCCGTCCGACGGGTCACCGCTCGTCAAGGACGGGGCATACTACAAGTGCACGGGACTCTCCTGCCCAGCGAAGCTCGCGGGGATGGTGGCCCAGATGGCAGGCAGGGGGCTCTTTGACATTGAGGGCCTCGGAGGCAAGACAGCGGTTCAGCTGGTTGAGGCCGGGTTGGTGAGTGACCCAGCGGATGTTTTTCGCCTGAAATACGAGGACATCGTCAACCTGCCGGGTTTCGCTGAGCTCTCCGCGAGGAACCTCATCGCCGCGATAGAAGGCTCAAAGGAGATAGAGTTCTCCAGGTTCCTTGCCGCGCTGGGGATTCCGGGGGTTGGCGCTGTCACGGCATCGCTCCTCGCCGAGCACTTCTCAAGCCTGGAAGAACTGGCCGCGGCATCCGAGGCGGTCCTCACAGCCATAAAGGGTATAGGCCCGGAAACGGCCAGGAGCCTCACCAGATTCTTCGGCCAGGAACGAAACCGCAGGGTGATAAGGAAGTTCTTTGACGCTGGGGTCAGGTTGATCTACGAGAAAAAGGGGGAGGGGCCGGCGCCTCTTGCGGGAAAGACATTCGTGTTCACAGGGACATTGTCCGGAATGACGAGAGAAGAAGCCGAGGCTACGGTTGCGAGACTCGGAGGAAAGGCAACATCCTCGGTCTCAGGGAAGACGGATTTCGTGGTAGCGGGAGAAAACCCCGGATCAAAGCTCGCGAAAGCCCAGAGTCTCAGCGTGAAAATAATATCCGAGGCGGAGTTCATGGAGATGGTGGGGCCTTATCTGCGATCCGCGTCTTGATCGGCCCTTGACGGGTTCGTTATAATCTCTCGCTAACCCATAGGAGGTTATCTTGAAGAGACTGGCGATACTCGGAATAGTTGCGATAAGCATGGGGTGCTTCAGCATGGAGATCAAGTCCGAGATAGGCAAGGACGGCAAGGGCACCCAGACCATGGTTCTCTACGGACTGAAGGACAACGAGTCATTCTTCGGCGGCATGGCTGACTCCCTGGCCAAGGAGATAGGGACCGAGGCCAAGCGGACAGAGAAGGGCGACACCGTATACTTCACCATAGAGAAGAAGAATCACGACTTCACCCAGGCCAAGGAGGGCCAGAAACCCCTGGTCACCAAGGAAGGCGACAAGTGGGTCTTTGAGATGAACAGCGAGGGATCAGGCCAGGAAGACGAAACCACAAAGAGCGCTTTTGAGGGCTACACATTCAAGCTGACCGTGACCCTGCCTGGCAAGATACTCACCCACAACGCGACGAAGAAGAGCGGGAACACCCTCACATGGGAGATGCCCATGTATGAGTTCCAGGTCAAGGGCTTGACCGCGAAAGCAGAATATCAGCCCGGCGCGGGCGGCGGTTGCAGTTGCGCCAAGGCTCAGTAAAACCCAAAAATGAAACAAACGGGGAGCCTTTCAGGCTCCCTTTTTCATGCCAAACACAGGCACGCTCACTCGCCCAGCGCGACCCTTAGAGATCCGCCTGATCTTTCAAGGGCCCTCCGGGCCTCGTCCAGGGAGAGACCCTTCCTCTTCATCAGGACTGCCGTCTTCGCGGAACCCCCAGCCAAATCAAGCAGGCGGGAGGCCTCCTCGTAATCCGCGCCGGTCAAGAGCATGATTATTCTCTTTGCCCTCTCGGTTGTCTTCGCGGTGGTAGCGTGAACATCAACCATCAGGTTGCCATAGACCCTGCCGGTCATCACCATCGCGCCGGTTGAGATCATGTGCAGAACCATCATCTCAGCGAGCGCGGATTTCATCCGTGTTGAGCCGGCAATAACCTCAGGGCCAACATCAAGGCAGACCGCGACATCAACGAAACCGGGCCAGGCCTCGGCCGGATTCGCGGTCACGAGCGCGGTCCGGCAACCGGCGGCCTTCGCGTGCTCAAGCCCTGCCAGGACATAGGGAGTCCTGCCTGAGGCGGAAAGCCCGATGACAACATCCCTGGAGGAAAGGCCTGTCTCCACGAGCTGGGCTATTGCCTCGTCCGCGTTGTCCTCGGAAAACTCCTTTGCCCTGAAGACCGCGTCCTGGCCTCCGGCAATGAGACCCACGAAGGTTCCGGGGGGCACGGAGAATGTCGGCCAGGTCTCTGCGGCGTCAAGTATTCCGAGCCTGCCGGATGTCCCAGCGCCCATGTAGATGACCCTGCCGCCGGCGCGGAGTCCATCCGCGCACATCCGGACGACCCGCGCCACATCCGGAATGGCTTTCTCAACGGCCGCGGCAACCCTCGCGTCCTCGGAGTTTATTATCCTCAGGACTTCCTCAATGGGTTTCGCGTCAAGGTCGCGAGACAGGGGGTTCTCCATCTCCGTCCAGAGCCTGGCTATCTCGTCAAAGAGCTCGCGGGTCAATTCTCTTTCGGAAACGGAACGACCAGGGGTTTTGTCTCGGATACGCAACGATCCTGGTATTTCGTGCCGGGGTGGGCCGAGACAGAGGGCAAAGCATTGAACCGGCAGGTAAAATTGCCATTTAAGGGGAAACAATATGCGGGCGCGTCATCAGCAATGAGAAAAAGGGCGAGGCCGATCATCTGATTGCCTCCTCAAGACACCAGAGGACAAATGGGTCTGCCTCGGTCTGGGTCATCAGCGCGAACTTGGTCCTTGTGCCCTGGTCAGCGATTGGCGAGAGCGCCCACGCGGCCCAGGCCCTTTCGGTCGCTATGGGACTATCAAGCAGGGGGAAGATGGTCCTCCGGGCCCTCGCGCACTCATCGTCCTGGGGCTTTGACTTCCTGAGAACCAGG
>CBFGJU010000054.1:0-4540 GCA_965649155.1 Caldifarciminota bacterium
ATCTGATGCTTTTTGTTCAGGAGAGGGCCAGGGCCGCGTCCGCAAGGCTTGGCGAAGAGAAAGGCAGTTTCCCGAACATTGATCGTAGCGTGTTCAAAGGGACACCGATGCGCAATGCCACTGTCACAACCATAGCCCCTACCGGAACGATCTCCATGATCGCGGATTGTTCATCGGGGATAGAGCCTTTGTTCTCCCTGGTCTACACCAAGACCGTTATGGACGGGACATCTCTCCTCTACGCGAACAGATACCTAGAGGAAGCCGCGGAGGCCTTTGGTTTCCAGGACGCGATGGAGGAGCTTTCCGGCGCGAGGAGCATTAAGGACAAGAAGCAGTTGCCCCAGCATATAAGGGATATATTTGAGACGACCTTTGACATATCCCCACAGCAACATGTCGCGATACAGGCCGCGTTCCAGCGTTTTACATGCAACGCGGTCTCAAAGACCATAAACATGCACAACTCCGCGACCGAGGAGGATGTCGCGGCTGTCTACATGATGGCGTGGCAATCCAGGTGCAAGGGAATAACCATCTACAGGGATGGTTCACGGACCGCGCAGGTTCTCTCGGTCAAACCAGAGGGCGAGAAGGCGAAGGAAAAGGGAACCGTTTTGCCCGGCCACATCAAGCCCAGGCCAAGGCCCGAAAGGGTTGTGGGTTATTCATACAAGGTCAAGACCGAGCTGGGTAACACCTACATAAACATACACGAAGATGAGATAGGCCCCCTGGAGGTTTTCGTTAGCCTTGGAAAACCTGGCACAAGCCTGACCGCGTTGGCCGAGGCAATAGGCAGGCTTATATCGCTTGCGCTCCGGTCATCAGTGGCTCCCTCGGCCATAGTTGACCAGCTGATAGGGATAAAGAGCGTTTCGCCCACGCCCCAACCGGACGGCAGTGTGGTTTTCTCCGTTCCTGACGCGATAGCCAAGACCCTTGCCAGATTCCTGGAAGAAAGGAAGTCCGAGGGCAAGGGCCCCAGGAAGGAGACGGTTGTCCTCATAGAGACGGAAAACGGACAGGGCCAGGACGAGGCAGAGGAGCTGTGCCCCCAGTGCGGAGGCCCCCTGTTCATGGCTGAGGGCTGTTATGTATGCAGGGATTGCGGCTACTCAAGGTGTGAGTGAAATGACACTTCATTCGTTGCTTCTCGTTCGCCATTTGCACTTGCCGGGCCGGATATGCCCCGGTTTCTCTGAGGTTTCTTGCCATGGATAAGCCCGATTTCGTTCACCTCCATGTTCACTCGGACTACTCCCTGTTTGATGGGGTCTCCACCCTTGAGGAGCTGGTGAGCGCGGCCGCTGGTATGGGCATGAGAGCAATGGCGCTCACTGACCACGGAAACATGATGGGCGCTGTCCATTTCGTAAAGGCCGCGCGGAAGTGCGGCATAAAGCCCATCATCGGCCTTGAGGCCTATGTTGCCCTTGATGACAGGAAGAGAAAGGACAAGGACCTGGACAAGCTCTACTATCACCTGACCCTCCTCGCCGAGAACGAGCGAGGCTTCAGGAACCTTATGGCCATAACCTCTGACGCGCACCTTGAAGGCCACTACTACAAACCGCGGACGGATATGGCCTTTCTCGCGGAGCACCGGGAGGGTCTCGTCGCCCTTTCCGGGTGTCCAAAGGGTGAGATACCCTATGTCTACATCAATCAGGGAGAAGACGCGGCACTCGCCGCTCTCAGGAAATACCTGGATGTGTTCGGCCCCGAGAATTTCTGCATTGAGCTCCAGAGCGTTGGCGTTGAGGGATATGACAGGGTCAACCGGTGGCTCGCTGAGCAGGCCAGGAAGAACGGACTGATGGTTGTCGCTACCAACGATGTCCACTATGTCAGCAAGAAGGACTCGTATCTCCAGGAAATACTGATGTCCCTTAACAGCAATAGGACCCAGGAGGACGAGAGATACATCAAGACCGAACAACTCTACATGAGGACGCCGGAGGAGATGGCCGCTCTGTTCGCCGAATTCCCGGAAGCCATCTCATCCACCCTTGAGATAGCCGAGCGCGCCGGCCAGGTGATTGACCTTGACAATGTGTCCCTGCGCCTTCCGGAGTTCCCCTTGCCGGAGGGTTTTTCTTCCCCGGATGATTTCCTGGCCCGGATAGCTGAAGATGGTTTCAGGCGCAGGTTCGGGGATTCCGCCCCCGATGAATACGCCAGGAGGCTAAAGCACGAGCTGGAAGTGATAAAGGAAACAGGTTTCGCCAGCTATTTCCTGATAATATGGGACATAGTTGAGATGGCGAAGAGGGCTGGTGTCCCGGTCGGTCCGGGAAGGGGTTCCGGCGCCGCGTCCCTCGTTCTTCACTGCCTTGATGTCACGAAGATTGACCCCATAAGGCACAACCTGCTTTTTGAGCGTTTTCTCAACCCGGACAGAATATCCCCCCCTGATGTTGACATAGACTTTTCCGACACCAAGCGCGACCGGGTGATAGATGCCATAAAACGCAAGTATGGCGAGGAGTCTGTCGCGCAGATCGTCACCTATTCCCGGCTGAAGGCTCGCGCCGCGGTGAAGGATGTTGCCCGTTTCTATGGCCTGCCATACTCGGAGGTTGACTCCATCTCCAAGCTCATTCCCCAGACCATGTCCCTTTCCGAGGCCCTCCGGGAGGTTCCCGAACTCTCCAGGATAGCGGCCGAGAGCGAGGACTATGCGAAGGTCTTTGCAACCGCGAGACGCCTTGAGGGTCACATAAGAAACCTCTCCGTGCACGCCGCAGGCGTTGTCATAACCCCGGGCCATCTTTGGGAGCATGTCCCCCTCATCACTGTCAACTCCGCCGGAGGCGATAAAGCGGTCGTCACCCAGTTTGACATGAAGTCCCTGGAGGATGTCGGTATCCTCAAGGTGGACATACTTGGTCTCAGAACCCTTTCAGTGGTTGAGAGGTGCCTTGACCTCATCGCTGAGACCACCGGAAAACCCCTTGGCCTGGATGAGATACCACTTGACGATGAGAAGACCTTTTCCCTCCTCGCGAGAGGGGACACCGCGTCGGTTTTCCAGCTGGAGTCCTCCGGAATGCGCAGGACGCTCCGGAACCTGAACCCAACCTCCGTGGAGGACATATTCGCTGTGGTCGCGCTGTTCAGGACAGGCCCGCTGGAAGCCGGAATGACCGAAAGGTATGTTCAGAGAAAGAACGGAAGGGAACCGGTTCGGTTCGCGTTCCCGGAGCTGGAACCCATTCTGCGCGACACTTACGGCGTTTTCGTCTATCAGGAGCAGATAAGCGCCATAGCGGTCGCGCTGGCTGGCTTCACGGTCGGAGAGGCGGATGTCCTCCGATACGCCATAGGAAAGAAAAAGCCCGAGCTCATGGCGAGGATGAAGGCGAAGTTCGTGGAGGGAGCCGTTGCCAGGGGACACGACCAGTCCGAGGTTGAAAGGATATGGGACGCGATGGAGGAGTTCGCCGGATACTCCTTCAACAGGGCGCACGCCGCGAGCTACGGCTTATTAGCCTACTGGACAGCCTACCTGAAGGCCAACCACTCCGCTGAGTTCATGACGGCCGCGCTGAACGCCGCGATTGATTCCCCCAAGACCCAGGAGAAGGTTCCTCCCCTCGCGGACGAGGCACGGAGGATGGGCATAACCATACTGCCGCCGGACATAAACGCGTCCGAGACATATTTTGCCATGAAGGACGACCACACCATACTGTATGGCCTCGCGGCAATAAAGAATGTGGGGGCCTCCGCCATATCCGACATCCTGAAAGCCAGGAAAGATGGCCCCTTCACCTCCCTTGAGGACTTCATGGCCAGGGTTTCCACAAAGGTCAACAAGAGGGTGATAGAGAGCCTGGTCAAGGCGGGCGCGTTTGACAGGATGAACCCTGACCGCAAGGCTCTCCTCAGAAAGTGCGAGTCCATGGGGGGCAAAACCGGCGGGATGGGCAATGGCGGTTTCTTCGTCGGCATCGTGCCTCAGAATGGTTACGAATCTGGCAGGGCGGATCCAGATGCCAACACGGAGTTTGAGAAAGAGGTCCTCGGTTTCTATCTGACCTCGTCGCCCCTTGACCGGTATCCAATGGCGAAATTGCTCTATGCCACCCCATCATCGCGTTTAATTGAATCCGAAAATGGCGACAAGGTAAGGGTTGTAGGAGTTCTGCTTAACATAACACGCCAAAAGAGCAAGAAGGGCAACTACTTCGCGCAGGTCAACATTGAGGACACCGAGGGCAGGCTCCCGGGAATAATATTCTCCGAACCCCTGAAAAAGATAGGCGCGATCTTGAAGGAGGACAGGGTCTACCTGTTCACGGGAAGGGTCATAGTTGAGTTCAGGGATACCGATGACGAGGAGGGCGAGGCGAGGGATGTCAAGATAGTCATAGAGGACGCGACGCCAATAGAGGATGTCCTTCGGCACCCCAGGAGGGTGACCATAGAGGTCAGCCCGGAGGACCTTGCCAGGGACGAGATCGTCCAGGGCATAGCCTCTTGCGCCAGGGAGCACCCGGGCAGTGTTCCCATCGCTTTCAGGCTTCTTTGTGAT